>NZ_RZTO01000572.1:0-4084 GCF_003997225.1 Mesorhizobium sp. M2C.T.Ca.TU.002.02.1.1 | reverse complement strand
GGCATGCGCTACCTCTATACGCTCAACGCCGAGAAGGGATCGGCCAGGAACGCCAGGGCCCCCGGCTACCGGGTCGGCGGAAAGACCGGAACGGCCGAGAAGGTCATCAACGGCCGTTACTCCAAGGAGTTGAATTTCAACACCTTCGTCGCCGCCTTCCCGATGGACGATCCGCAATTTCTGGTGTTCACGATCGCCGACGCTCCGCATCCGGAAAAGCCCGGGATGACGGACGTCGCCGCCAACAATGCTGGGGTTATGGCCGGCAACATCATCAGGCGTTCTGCGGCCATGCTTGGCGTGAAGCCAGATTTCAGCCATGAAAATGGTGCAACGCTGGTTTCCTATCAGTGATTCTTCGGGCGCGCCGGCAACTGCGCGCTATTTTGTTGCGGTGAACGGGACTCAATGCATCTAAAAGACCTAGCCGGTATCCTGCCTGTCGAGGGAACAGCTTCCCACGACCTGGAGGTGACCGGGATTTCCTCCGATTCCCGCCAGGTTAGACCCGGCGTGGTCTTCTTCGCGCTCGCCGGCAGCAAGGCCGATGGCTCGACCTATGCGGCCGATGCCGCCAGCCGTGGGGCGGCTGCAATCGTCGCCGGCAAGGGAACGGCCGTTTCCGGCCTGTCGATCCCGGTTCTTTCCGTCGACGATCCACGCCGGGCGCTGGCGCTCAGCGCGGCACGCTTCTTCGGACGCCAGCCGCAGACCATGGTCGCCGTCACCGGCACCGCCGGCAAGACATCCGTCGCCGCCTTTACCCGCCAGATCTGGGAGCAGGCGGGTTTTGCCGCCGCCTCGATCGGCACGACCGGTGTCGTGGCGCCCGGCCGCAACGAATATGGTTCGCTGACGACGCCCGATCCGGTGGCGCTGCACCGGTTGCTGAAGGAACTGGCGGATGCCGGCGTCACCCATGCCTCGATGGAAGCCTCGAGCCACGGCCTCGACCAGCGCCGCCTCGACGGCGTGAAGCTTGCGGCCGGCGCCTTCACCAATCTCGGCCGCGACCATATGGACTACCATCCGACGGTCGAGGATTATCACCGCGCCAAGCTGCGTCTGTTCGACACGCTGCTGCCGAAGGGCGCGCCCGCGGTCGTCTTTGCCGACGATCCGTGGTCGGAGCCGACGATCAAAGCCGCGAAGGCCGCGGGCCTGAACGTGCTGACCGTAGGCCGCCATGGCGATTTCCTGACACTGAAGCGCGTCGAGCATGAGCGCCATCGCCAGCGCGCCGAAATCGTAGCGGACGGCGTGCTCTACGAAGTCGACCTGCCTTTGGCCGGCGATTTCCAGATCGCCAACGCGCTGGTCTCGGCTGGCCTTGCCATCTCGACTGGAACGCCGGCAGACAAGGCCTTGGCGGCGCTGGAGAAATTGAAAGGCGCGCCGGGTCGGCTCGACCTCGTCGGCACCACCGGCGCCGGCGCTCCTGTCTATGTCGACTACGCCCACAAGCCCGATGCGCTGGAGAATGTGCTGACCTCGGTTCGGCCTTTCACCACGGGCCGCGTCGTCGTGGTGTTCGGCTGCGGCGGCGACCGCGACCGCGGCAAGCGCCCGATCATGGGCGAGATCGCGACCCGGCTCGCCGACATCGTCATCGTCACCGACGACAATCCGCGCAGCGAGGTGCCCGAAACCATCCGCGCGGCGATCCTTGCCGCCGCACCCGGCGCCATCGAGATCGGCGACCGCCGCAAGGCGATCCACGAAGCAGTGGCGATGCTGCGCGCCGGCGATACGCTCATCGTCGCCGGCAAGGGGCATGAGGAAGGCCAGACGATCGGCTCCGAAACCTTCCACTTCTCCGACCATGAGGAAGTGCGCGATGCGCTCAAGGAGCGCGCCGCATGAAACTGCTGTGGACGTCGGAAGCGCTGGTTGAAGCTATGGGCGGCAGGCCGATCGGCTCGCTGCCGGAGGGCATCACCGGCATTTCGATCGACAGCCGCAGCCTGGAACCCGGAGACGCTTTCTTCGCCATCAAGGGCGAGGCGATGGACGGCCATGATTTCGCGACAGCGGCGGTCAAGGCCGGAGCGGCCGTGCTGGTCGTCGCCGAGGGCAAGCTGCCCTCGCTCGGTCGGCTGACGGCGCCGATGATCGTCGTGCAGGATGTGCTGGCCGCGCTCGAGAAGCTCGGCGTCGCTGCCCGCGCCCGCTCGAAGGCCAGGATCATCGCGGTCACCGGCTCGGCCGGCAAGACGACCACCAAGGAAGCGCTGCGCCATGTGCTGTCTGCCGTTGGTAAGGTGCACGCCTCGGCGCAGTCGTTCAACAACCATTGGGGCGTGCCGCTGACGCTCGCCCGCATGCCGCAGGACTGCGACTACGCGGTCTTCGAGATCGGCATGAACCATCCGGGCGAGATCAGGCCGCTGGTCAAGATGGTCAGGCCGCATGTCGCCATCGTCACGATCATTGCCGCTGCCCATCTCGGTTTCTTCAAGAATCTCGACGAGATCGCCATGGCCAAGGCCGAGATTTTCGAGGGGATCGAGCCCGGCGGCTCGGCACTGCTCAATCGCGACGATCCGCGCTGGAAGCTGCTTGGGAAAATGGCGAGAGAGGCGGGCGTCGAGCATGTCTTCGGTTTCGGCGTAAATCCCCGTTCAGCCTTCCGCCTTGTCGGCTGCGAGCTCCATGCCGACCATTCCGACATCGCTGTCAAGATCGGCAAGAAAGACCTGACGGCCCGTGTCGGGGCGCCGGGCCGCCATATCGCGCAGAATGTGCTGGCCGTGCTTGGCGCCGCGCACCTGGTCGGCGCCGACCTCGACAAGGTCGCGGCCGCGCTGGCCGATCTTTCGGCCGAACGCGGCCGCGGCCGGCGCCACGTCCTGCATCATCCCAATGGGCCGATCACGCTGATCGACGAGAGCTACAACGCCAATCCGGCCTCGATGGCGGCGGCCATGGCGCTGCTCAACGCCACGCCCGTCTCCGGCGAGGGGCGGCGCATCGCGGTGCTTGGCGACATGCTGGAGCTCGGCAGCCATTCGGCCAAGCTCCACGCGGCGCTTGCCGAGCTGATCGTCGGCACGGGCACGCGCAACGTCTTTCTCGGCGGGCCGGAAATGCAGGCGCTGGCCAAGGTTCTGCCGGCCGATATCCAGGCGGAGTATCGGGCAGGCGCCGATGAGCTGAAGCCGATCGTGATCTCCGCGCTCAGGCCCGGCGACGTGGTGATGGTCAAATCGTCAAAAGGCATCGGGTTTTCAAAGCTGGTCGAGGCATTGCTCGGCAAATTTCCGGCGGAAGCCACAAACATTAAGCCGACTTGAGGTCGGGTTCCGGGGGACGGAAAGACCATGTTCACACTGCTCGTCGATTTCGCGGACAAGATCTCGTTCTTCAACGTCTTCCGCTACATCACTTTTCGCACCGGCGGCGCGCTGATCACCTCGGCGCTGATCGTCTTCATCTTCGGGCCGACGATCATCAATTCGCTGCGCCTGCGGCAAGGCAAGGGCCAGCCGATCCGGGCCGACGGCCCGCAGACGCATTTCAAGAAAGCGGGAACGCCGACCATGGGCGGGCTGATGATCCTGTCCGGCATCATCGGGTCGTCGGTGCTATGGGCGAACCTGTCCTCAATCTATGTCTGGGTGGTGCTTTTAGTCACCGTCGGCTTCGGCTCGATCGGCTTTTACGACGACTATCTCAAGGTCACCAAGCAATCGCATCTGGGATTTTCCGGCAAGGCGAGGCTGGCGATCGAGTTCGTCATCGCGGCAATCGCCGCGTGGGTGATCATGCACAATGGCCAGGCCCCGTTCTCATCGTCGCTGACCTTTCCCTTCGCCAAGGAATTCCTGATCAATCTCGGCTGGTTCTTCGTGCCGTTCTCCTGCTTCGTCATCGTCGGCGCGGGCAATGCGGTGAACCTGACCGACGGCCTCGACGGCCTGGCGATCGTGCCGATCATGATCGCGGCGGCGTCCTTCGGCGTCATCGCCTATCTCTCGGGCAACGCGGTGTTCGCCGAATATCTGCAGATCCATTTCGTGCCTGGCACCGGTGAGCTTGCCGTCGTGCTCGGTGCCGTGATCGGCGCGGGCCTGGGCTTCCTCCT
>NZ_RZTO01000571.1:0-4087 GCF_003997225.1 Mesorhizobium sp. M2C.T.Ca.TU.002.02.1.1 | reverse complement strand
ATTCAAATTGAAACGTCTTCTGTTAAACATAACCCGTTATGCCTCGGCCATACTTGCAGAACTGCAGGACGCGACCAAAACTGTGTCGGCTTAAGAAGTCTCGCTCCCCTGCGGCGTCAAGCCTGTGGGCAACAGGCTCGGGATTGAGCGACAAGACATCGGTCGCTACCGCAGGCGGCCGGCAAAACTTATGGATGACCTGTTGCTCATGGCCGGGGTCCGGCGCCGAGATTCCTAGCAATGCCGGGTTCGCAACAGGCAGCGAGAGCGCGCCGGCGGGCGAGAACTTCGCGAACAGCTGATCTTCGTCGCTGCCGTCGGCCGGATACGCATCCTTGGCCGGGAAGTTGAAGAGCGGAGATTTCGACACCACTTCGATGCGCCATCACCAACTGTTCCGAGACGCCCAACCGCGATGCTCGTGCACCGGATTCTGCATCAAATGGAAATGACGGCCCTGCAGTCTACGACGTCTAGGACACACTCAAGGAGTTCGCTGAGGCCACGAGGGCCGATGCCGGATTCCCGCCATCGGATGCGTCTGGCACGTCAGTGAAGAGACGATCCGAGCGATTTCCGAAACCTACCTTTTCATTCCACCGGGCGGGCAGCATGGCATCAACAATGTCGACGAAAAGCCAGCGCGCGTGTTGATGAGAGTCTCTCCACCCAAGGCACGAGATGTTTCGAAGAGCTTGCCGAGTTGGCCGCCCGCGGCTCTCCGAATCCGGCGGCGTTGGCCGCTCAGCGAACCCGCCATGATCCCGATTGGATCTCGACTCTAACCACGAGTCGTAAACGCCCATTGCGAATCGCGTGTTATTCCCATTTGGATCGGGCGGGGCCGCTTTCAGCGCCTATGGGTTGATAGCCCGTACAATCTTTGGGGTATTTTTCGGGGTACCATTCCGATACCTATAAAAATTACGCATTAAGTCCAACCCGTTAGCACAAACAAATTGACAGCCACCCCCTCCGCCAGTCAGCCCTAAAATCGCTTGGGAGCCTTGGAGTTTCTCGATTTTCGGTCAGGAACCAGCTAACCAAGCTACTAATCAGTCGAGGGAAATGACCAAGCTTGCATGCCCTTTGCGCCTGCGGCACTCTCGGTCCCATGTCCAAAGAGCAAATGGGTTTTTTGATAAGCGCGGGGACTGGAGCAATGCTCGGCGAGATCATTGGCTACACCCTATTCTCAATCTCCGTTGGCTTGCCGTTCAGTTACTGGCTTCACCATCTCGGTTCGCACACGTGGGCTATTCACGGTGCTGTGCTGGGCGCGGGCGCGTGGTGGTTGGTACGGTTTGTCAACATTGTAAGTAAGCGCACAACCGGGCGCGACGGCTCAAATTGATGCGCTGTCTCACTGTCAGGCGCTGCCTTCGGTTGCGCTCTCGTCATCCAGCTCAAATTGCGCCGGCAGATAGGCGTTCGCTTCCAGCCATTCGCGGACGATTCGCCCTATTGGTAAAATACCGTTTATTTGATTTCTCGGACAAAATGTGCTGCTTGTCGCGCCCATGAAAAAGCTCTGCCTGATGGTTCTGGCGTCGTTGACGCTGGTCTTGCCGGCCAAGGCGATGGACAATGCGTTGCGCGCCGGCCTGATGAAACTCGATCCGCAGACTCGCCTCGAGCAGCGCTGTGACGCCGAAGTGCTCGACCGGATCAGTCACGACGATCGCAACTACAAGGCCGACCGCGTCGTGGCCTACGCCTTCGCCACGCCGCAGATGAGCGCCGATGCCATCAAGAGCTCGGGCGCCGCCTTCCGCAGCAAGGGTCAATGGTATCGGCTGAAGTTCAAGTGCCTGACCGGGCCGGACCACATGCAGGTGCTGCAGTTCCGCTACAAGATCGGCGACGAAATCCCGGAATCCGACTGGGCCAAATATAATCTCTACGACTAGAGCAATTCCAGGGAAAGTGCATAGCCGTTTCCCCGCCCGGAATTGCGTCAAAACAAGGAGATAGAGCGGTTCGCCGTTTCCGTGAAACGGTGAAACGCTCTGGTTTTCGGCCTCGCCCACCAGTCGGCAACCACCCGAAAATCCTTGAGAGCCTGCGCCGGCGCGTTGTTTTCCGACGATGTCCAAACCTGCGCCTTGACGCCGATGGACCGTGCCTTTAGGCCCGTCCGAGTAAAGGGCTACGCTCATTTCAGGCAAGGATTTCTAGTCGATGGAAATATTCACTGCCGCAGGCCTTTCAGCTCTCCTCCAGGTCGTCGCGATCGATCTTGCGCTAGCCGGCGACAACGCGATTGTGATCGGCCTCGCGGCGGCCGGCCTTCCCGCGGATCAGCGCAAGCGCGCCATCCTTGTCGGCATCGCGGCGGCCACTGTCCTGCGCATCATCTTTGCCCTGATCACGCAATGGCTGCTGAGCATCGGCCCCATGCTGCTCATCGCCGGCGGGCTTCTGCTTCTGTGGGTATGCTGGAAGATGTGGCGCGAGCTGCGCGTCAGCCATGAGGATGAGCGCGACGCGACCGAGGCGCTGTCGAACGGCGACTACAACAAGGATGGCAAGATCGCCGGTGCGGCGCCGCGCAAGACCTTCTCCCAGGCCGCCTGGCAGATCGTCATCGCCGACGTCTCGATGTCGCTCGACAACGTGCTCGCGGTCGCCGGTGCGGCCATGAAGCATCCGACCGTGCTGATCATCGGGCTGGCCCTTTCGATCGCCCTGATGGGCTTTGCCGCATCCTTTGTCGCACGCCTCCTGCACAGGTATCGCTGGATCGCCTATATCGGCCTGCTGATCATCTTGTACGTCGCGATCAACATGCTGCTCGGAGGCGCCGTGCAGCAGTTTCCCGACCATTTTGCCTTCCTCACGCCATGGTTCGGGCCGGATGGCCACTGAGGCTGGTTGAGGGACAGGTGCCGAGCCACTCTTGTCCCGGCCGGCACGCAGGTTTGCATCCGGGCCGAAGCGTGCTATTGCGCCGCGCGAAATGGCTTAGAGCCGCGCACTTAGATCGAAATCCAGAGCCTGAGGCTCGATCCTCGATCTCGCCATCACCTCTTGGAAAACAAAATCTATGTCCGCCCCACGCGTCAGTTTCGTCAGTCTTGGATGCCCGAAAGCGCTCGTCGATTCCGAGCGCATCATCACGCGGCTCCGCGCCGAAGGCTACGAGATCGCGCGCAAGCATGACGGCGCCGACCTCGTCGTCGTCAACACCTGCGGCTTCCTCGATTCCGCGCGCGATGAGTCGCTCAATGCCATCGGCTCCGCCCTTTCCGAAAACGGCCGTGTCATCGTCACCGGCTGCCTCGGCGCCGAGCCGGAGGTCATCCGCGAAAAGCACCCCAACGTGCTGGCGATCACCGGCCCGCAGGCTTATGAGAGCGTGATGGCGGCGGTGCATGAGGCGGCGCCGCCCAGCCACGATCCCTATGTCGACCTGTTGCCGCCGCAGGGCGTGAAGCTCACTCCGCGCCACTACGCCTATCTGAAGATTTCCGAGGGCTGCAACAACCGCTGCACCTTCTGCATCATCCCGGCATTGCGCGGCGATCTCGTCTCGCGCCCGGCCGCGGATGTGCTGCGCGAGGCCGAAAAACTCGCCAGGGCCGGCGTCAAGGAAATCCTCGTCATCTCGCAGGACACCAGCGCCTACGGCATCGACATCAAGTACCAGACGTCGACGTTCGGCGATCGCGAGGTGCGGGCGAAATTCCTCGACCTCGCCGAGGAGCTCGGCAAGCTCGGCATCTGGATACGCATGCATTATGTGTACCCCTACCCGCATGTCGCCGATGTCATTCCGCTGATGGCGGAAGGCAAGATCCTTCCCTATCTCGACATTCCCTTCCAGCACGCCTCACCGCAGGTGCTGAAGAATATGCGGCGCCCCGCGCATGGCGAAAAGACGCTGGACCGCATCCGCGGCTGGCGCGAGGTCTGCCCGGACCTCGCCATCCGTTCGACCTTCATCGTCGGCTTCCCCGGTGAAACGGAAGACGATTTCCAGATGCTGCTGGATTGGCTGGACGAAGCCAAGATCGATCGCGCCGGCTGTTTCAAATACGAGCCGGTCAAGGGCGCACGCTCCAACGACCTCGGGCTGGAACAGGTG
>NZ_RZTO01000570.1:0-4101 GCF_003997225.1 Mesorhizobium sp. M2C.T.Ca.TU.002.02.1.1 | reverse complement strand
GCTTCTATCCCAAGAAGCTGCCGATGAGCGCCGGGCGCGACGCCATCTTCGAGGCCGGCACCTCGGCTTACAAGAACTTCGTCTCCAGCCTGCTCTCGATCACCGACAATATCGGCGTCGACGGCGTCATCCCGCCGGCCGGCGTGGTGCGGCGCGATCCTGACGATCCGTATTTCGTCGTCGCCGCCGACAAGGGCACGGCGACCTTCTCCGACACCGCCAACGCGATTTCCGAGAAGCACCACTTCTGGCTGGACGACGCCTTCGCCAGCGGCGGTTCGGCCGGCTACGACCACAAGAAGATGGGCATCACCGCCAAGGGCGCCTGGGAAGCGGTGAAGCGGCATTTCCGTGAGATGAACCGCGACATCCAGACCGCGCCCTTCACCGTCGTCGGCGTCGGCGACATGTCGGGCGACGTGTTCGGCAACGGCATGCTCTTGTCGCCGCAGACTAGGCTGATCGCCGCCTTCGACCATCGCGACATCTTCATCGATCCCGATCCCGACATGGCGGCGTCGATGGCCGAGCGCCAGCGCATGTTCGCGCTGCCGCGCTCGTCCTGGCAGGACTATGACAAGTCGAAGCTGTCGGAAGGCGGCGTCATCGTCTCGCGCAACCAGAAATCGATCACGCTGCCGCAGGCGGCCGCCGCCGCGATCGGCCTCTCCAAGACGACGGCGACGCCGGTCGAGATCATGAACGCCATCCTCAAGGCGCCGGTCGATCTTCTGTGGTTCGGCGGCATCGGCACCTATGTGCGGGCTTCCGGGGAAAGCAATCAGGATGTCGGCGACCGCGCCAACGACGCCATCCGCGTCACCGCGCTCGATGTCCGGGCGAAAGTCATCGGCGAAGGCGCCAATCTCGGCGTCACACAGCGGGCGCGCATCGAGTTCGGCCTGAATGGCGGACGCTGCAATTCGGACGCCATCGACAATTCGGGCGGCGTCAACTGCTCCGACGTCGAGGTCAACATCAAGATCGCGCTGGCGTCCGCCATGCGCAAAGGCTCGCTGGCGCGGCCGGCGCGCAACAAGCTGCTCGCCGAAATGACCGACGAGGTGGGCGCGCTGGTGCTCTCCAACAACTATCAGCAGACGCTGGCGCTGTCGCTGGCGCGCAAGCGCGGCCTTGCCGACATCGCGCACCAGGCGCGTTTCATGACGGCGCTGGAATCGCGCGGCCTGCTCGACCGCGCGGTCGAGACGCTGCCCTCGCCGGCGGCGCTCGCCGAACGCGAGGCGCGCGGCGAGCCGCTGACCAGGGCCGAGCTCGGCGTGCTGCTGGCCTATGCCAAGATCGTGCTGTTCTCCGACATCGTCGCCAGCGACGTGCCGGACGATCCGCATTTCGACCGCGACCTGATGGGCTATTTCCCGGAGCGCATGGCGAAGAAATTCGCCGGCGAGATCCGCGACCACAGGCTGCGGCGCGAGATCATCGCGCGCGTCGTCGCCAACGATCTCGTCAACCGCGGCGGACCGTCCTTCGTCAACCGGCTGCAGGAGGCGACGGGCCGCACCGCGGCCCATGTCGTGCGCACCTTCGCCGTGGTCCGAGACGGCTTTGCGCTGCCGGCGCTCTACAAGGAGATCGACGCGCTCGACAACCAGATCGACGGCCAGATCCAGCTCGATCTCTACCAGGCGGTTAGCCGGCTTATCTTTGTGACCAGCGGCTGGTACCTGAAGAACGATGCAGGCTCGGCGCCGCTCAGCCAGCGCATCGCCGAATTGCAGGAAGCCCGCAAGGCGCTCGAGCCGAAGCTGGTATCGCTGCTGCCGGCCTTCTCGCGCGAGCGCATCGAGGAGCGGCGGCATGGCCTGTTCAAGGGCGGCGCGCCGGAAAACCTCGCCGGGCAGCTCGCCTTGACCGAGGTGGCCGAGCTGATCCCGGATGTCGCGCTCACCGCACGCACCGCCAGTGCCGACATCGTCAGCGCGGCCAAGGCTTTCTTCGCCGTCAGCGACGCCTTCCGCATCCCGCGCGTCGAGGAAGCGGCGCGCTCGATCATGCCGCCGGATTATTACGACCAGCTGGCGCTGTCGCGCGCCACCGACACGATCGGCGTGGCGCGCCGCGGCATCGCGGTGGCGGCGCTGACCGCGCACGGCACGGCCGCGGATCCGGTCGCGGCCTGGCTCGAAGCCGGCGGCGAGCGCGTCGCGCGCATCCGCGAGCGGCTACAGGCGCTGACCGAAGGCGGCGACATCACCGTGTCGCGACTGTCGGTAGCCTCCGGCCTGATGAGCGACCTGACGGGGATGTGAAGTTCCTCTCCCCGCCAAGGGCGGGGGAGAGGTGGCCGCGAAGCGGCCGGAGAGGGGGCTTCGTAGGGCGGAGACTTTCCTCCAACGATCGTAGCTGCTCCAGTCGCCGCATTCCCCTCTCCGTCTCGGCTTCGCCGAGCCACCTCTCCCCACTGCGTGGGGCGAGGAAGGCAACGGCAGCGCCAGCTTGTTCATTTGCATCGCTGCCTGAAAACATGCAGACATGGCGCCCGACGCGAGCGATGCCAGGGGAGAAAGCATGGCGGCAGTAGAGACAGTGCAGCGGGCATCGGGGCGCGGCATCTGGGGCTGGATGTTCTTCGACTGGGCGGCACAGCCTTTCTTCACCGTCGTCACCACCTTCATCTTCGGACCCTATTTCGTCTCGCGCATGGCGAGCGACCCGACCGCCGGACAGGCGGCCTGGGGCTACGGCATCGCCGCGGCCGGCCTGGTCATCGCGGTGCTGTCGCCGGTGCTCGGCTCGATCGCCGACCAGACCGGGCCGCGCAAGCCGTGGATCGCCTTCTTCGCCACGATCAAGATCGTCAGCCTTACCTTGTTGTGGTTCGCCGCGCCGGGATCGAACCTGTTCCTGGTCGTGCTTTTGTTCTCGCTGGCTTCGGTTGCGGCCGAATTCTCGACCGTGTTCAACGATTCCATGATGCCGCGGTTGGTGCCTAAGGAAGAGATCGGCCGCATCTCCAACGTCGCCTGGGGCCTCGGCTATCTCGGCGGCATGGTGGCGCTGATCTTCGTGGTGCTGTTCCTGGCCGGCAATCTCGAAACCGGCAAGACGATCATCGGCCTCGATCCCTTGTTCGGCCTCGACCCCAAGCTCGGCGAGGACGCGCGCTTCACCGGACCGATGTCGGCCGGCTGGTATTTCCTGTTCATCCTGCCGATGTTCTTCTTCACGCCCGACGCCACCAAGGGAATTCCGATCGGGCCGGCGGTGCGCGAAGGCCTGTCGGAGCTCAAGTCGACGCTCGCCGAGGTGCGCCAGCGCAGCGGCATACTGCGCTTCCTCCTGGCGCGCATGATCTATCAGGACGGCGTCAATGCGCTGCTCGCGCTCGGCGGCACGTTCGCGGCCGGCATGTTCCACTGGTCGATCACCGAGATCGGCCTCTTCGGCATCATCCTCAACATCGTCGCCATCTTCGGCTGCTGGATCGCGGCGTGGCTCGATACCGCCCTTGGCTCGAAGCATGTGGTGATGATCGCGCTGGCGATGCTGTCGGTCGCCACGATCGGCGTCGTCTCGACCGGCCCAGGTTTCACGCTGCTCGGCCTCATTCCGCTGTCGACCGCCGATTCCGGCGGCCTGTTCGGCACCGCGGCCGAAAAAGCCTATATCCTCTATGGGCTGCTGATCGGGCTCGCCTTCGGCCCGGTGCAGGCTTCGTCGCGCTCCTACATGGCGCGCAGCGTGACCGCCGCCGAATCCGGCCGCTATTTCGGCATCTACGCGCTGGCGGGCCGGGCGACCAGCTTCCTGGCGCCGTTCATGGTGGCGACCATAACCGCCATGAGCGATTCACCACGGCTCGGCATGGCGGCAATCATCCTGTTCCTCGGCATCGGCATGGCGATCCTGGTCGGAACGCCCTATCCGGCGGACAAGCGGTAGGAGACGCTTCGATAATTCTACTCCGCTGGCCGCTTGCCGCGGTTTTCTGCGCTTCCGGTGCTCACGGACCTGAAAGTCCGCTCCGCTCCGGTTCTCGAAAACCGCACCAATCGACTCAGCGGAGCGAATTCTTGAAGCATCTCCGCGCCGAGGATCAATGCCTGAAGTGCCTTACGCCTGTGAAGACCATGGCGA
>NZ_RZTO01000056.1:0-14200 GCF_003997225.1 Mesorhizobium sp. M2C.T.Ca.TU.002.02.1.1 | reverse complement strand
GCGATGAAGGGCGTCGACAGCGCGGCGATGCCGCGCGTGGTCGCGCTGCCCGGCCCGGCATTGTCCTGGCGCATAAGCCTGAGCGGCAGGTCGATGCCGGCGATCGCGGCGGCGAGATCGTCGGTCGAACCGTCGTCGACCACCACGACCAGCTCGGGCCGCGGCGTCTGCGCCGCGACCGATCGCAGCGTCTCCGCGATCGTGGCGCTGGCATTGTAAGCCGGAATGACGACGCCGTATCCGCTCATCACATGAACCGCCAGTCCGCGAGTTTCTTCAATTCGAATATGCCGTCGATCGGCTTGAGCGACGGATTGGCCCTGCGCCGCTTCATCGATTTATAGATCGCGCGCAGGAACTCGCGCGACTGCACGTCTTCCTGCCTTGTCATGTTGCCGGCGTGCCGCCGGTAATAAAGCGCCAGCGTGTCCGGGAGCACGTAGCGGGGGCCAATTTCGAAACCGCGCAGCAGGAAGTCCGTATCCTCGGCCTGGACGAAATCCTCGTCGAAACCGCCGATCCGGTCGACCAGACGACGCGAGAAGATCGCGGACGACAGATGGATGCCGCGAACGGTGATGCTGTTGCTGTCCGGAGTCGGCTCCAGCGTCTCGTCATCGATCCTGTCGACCAGCATCATCCGGGAATAGGTCAGCTCGAGCGCGGGATCTCGCCTGAAAAGGTCCAGATCCGCCGCGAAACGCCCGGCCGGCGAGATGTCGTCGGAATCGAGAAAGGACACCAGTTCGGTTCCCGGCTCGAGCCGCCTGAGTCCGCTGTTGCGTGCCCGGGTCACGCCCATGTTCTCCTGCTGGAACAGCCGGATGCAGGGTGCTTCCTGCATCATGGCGCGCACAGCTTGAGCCGAACCGTCGGTCGAGCCGTCATCGATGACGATGATGTCGAGATCGGCGGCGTCGCGCTGCCTCAGCAGCGAGCGTAGCGCCGCGCGCACATAGGTCTCGCGGTTGTGGACCGGCATGATCACGGAGAGCCTCATCCGAGGCTCCGGAATTGTTTTGTGCGATTCAGCCCCCCCGGCTTCCATCACATGCCCTGCCAGTCCGGCGGGCTCTTATACTCGAAGAAGCCCGGAGCCTCGCGCAGCGAAGGGTCTGCCCTGCGCCGTCGCATCGATTTGTGGATCGCCCGCAGATGGTCACGGAGCCGGCCGTCATTCTCCCGGGTGGCGTTCCCCGCATGGCGCCGGTAATAGATCGCGACGCTGTCCAGTAGCTCGTAACGGGGGCCCGTTTCGAAGACGCGCAGCAGATAATCCGTGTCCTCCGACAATTCGAACTCCTCGTCGAACCAGCCGACGCGATCGACAAGCGCCCGGCTGAACAGAGCGGTGCTCAGGGAGAGCCCGCGAAGCGTCATCATACGGCTGTCCGGGGCCGGCTCCAACGTCTCGTCGTCGATCCGGTCGACCAACGTCATCAGCGAGTAAGTCAGATCGAGGCCGGGACGCGTTTCGAAGTGGACGAGATCGGCCTTGAACCGACCGGCAAGCGAAATGTCGTCGGAATCGAGGAAGGACACGAAGCCGGCATCCGCCGGCAACTGCCGCAACCCGGCATTACGGGCAGCCGCAACGCCCATATGAGCGTGCCGGAACAGGCGGATGCAAGGGTTCTCGTCGGCCATGGAGCGAACCGCCTCGGCCGATCCGTCCGTCGAGCCGTCGTCGATGACGATGATGTCGAGGTCGGCGGCGTCGCGCTGCCGCAGCAGCGAGCGCAGGGCCGGGACGACGAAGCGCTCGCGGTTATGGACCGGCATGATCACGCTCAGCTTCATCGGGCGCCCGCGCAAGGAAATCCGCAATCGTACCGGCGATCTCCTCCGGACGCGTCCCGAGGAAAAGCCGGTAGCACGGCAAAAGTCGTGTGAGATCGCTGAAGAAGCGAAAGCCGCTTTCCCGCTCGCCAGGCATCTGCGCGATACCGGACGACGCCAGCGCGATCATTGCATCCCTGCGCGACATCGGCACGATCGAACTTGTCTCGCCGTCACCGATATGTGGCACCATCAACATAAGGATGTCCAGGGTTGCAGGTACTGGCCGCGGCGCGATCTCATCAATGTGAAAGGCATGTTTTCCTTGCCAGTTGAGCGGGCGGTCGGTGCCCAGCCGGCTTCCCAGGCCAAGCCGGGCGAAACCCTTCGGATCCTGCTTCAGGATGGAAAACAGCGGTCGCGCGGTCACGCCGTTCTCGAGGTCGATAAGCACATAGTCGTCGCCGACGCTGTCCAGCCCGTTGAGCAATCCCGCAACGACGGTTCCGGATTTTCCCGCGCCGCCGGCGCCGGCCAGCAGCACGCCCTTGCCGTCGACGCCCAGCGTGCCGGCATGGGCAAGGCGCATGCCGCGCGCGGCGTATTCCCAGTGCAGGAAGGCGCGCAGCGGCGCTCCCTGCTCCCAGGGTGGAAACGCGTCGGCCGAGCGCATCAGCTGGACGCCGACGCGCCGCCCGGGGTCGTAGATCTGCCAGAAGTCCAGATCGTGGAAATGATGGCCGCGCAGCCCCGCCTCGGCGAGTTTCTGGGCAAAGCCATGTTCGGTGAAATGCGCATCGCCCCAGCTTGCCGGCACCGGCATGTCGCCGATGCCTGGATGGCCGATGAAGATATGGCATTGACGGGAGTCCAGCGGATCGCCGTTGGTTTCGATGAAAGCCTGATCCATGGCATCCGCCAGCGCGCCGGCATCAAGATGCGCGGTCAAGTCCAGCCCGGGCAGGCGGATTGCCCGCTGGACGGGGAACTGACCGGCCGCGCTCTCGGCGGCGGCGAGGAGGAAGCGGGCGTAATCCGGCAAAGTCTCGAGCGTGACGCGTGGCATGGTCTGTTCCAGCCTGGCCCGAGCCGTGGCCGCTCGCTCAGGATACCTGCTTGACGGCCGGCCAGCCGAGCGGCTCCTCGACCTCGTGGATCGGGTCGACGGTGATGAGGTCGGCAAGATCATCATGGACGCTGACATTGAGCGGCTCGCTCGCCGCCGCCAGGGCCGCCGGCAAATCGTCAGAAGAGGGCAGCGGCGTTGCGCCGGAGGGGGCCAACAGCCCAAGCTCGACCAGCCGCGCGATGAAAGCCTCGAGTGCATCGGCGCTGACCATCGCGGCGCCCGCGGCCGATCGGATCAGCGCCTCGGTGCCGACACCCGAGGACAGTGCCTGCCACACCTTGCTGCCGGAATCGGAGAAGCCGAAATACTTGCCGTTGGAGAGGTCGAGCACGACAGCTTCGCCGTCGAAGGATTCGAACACGATGTCCTTGCTCGCAACGGCATAGACCTCGGAAAGAGGCATGTTCCTGACCCCGCTCTGTAAGCCGGCTGCTGCCGGCCGCACCCTTGCCTGACCCCTGAACAATGCCTGTAAACGCTCGATCCTTGCTTGGCAAGGCAAGGCGCGTAGGCGCCATCGCGAACCACTTTAGGTTTTAATTCGCGGTTCAAGCCTCGATTTCCAGTCCCGACGAAGAGCGGCTGCGACCCTTTCCGGCACGAACACTCCTTGGCCTTGAGCCTGAACGTAGTTCTGAAAGCGAGCCGAATCGCCCTTCGGACAGGGGTAGAATGGTTAACAGTATCGAAAAGTGACTATTAGGAGATTCTAAAATCGAACTGAACGGTTCGTTTCTGTTGACGGTGCGTGCAGGACGGTGTGAACGGCGGCGCTCCGATACACTTGGTGAGCCAACTGTCAAATCGATATAAGCCATTGATAAAATTCAACAAAAATAAAGTCATAGGCATGCTTATGAAAACTTCAAGATGCGGATTCATGGTCCAGACGGAAAAACTTCGTGATTGGAATCCGGCAGTCGGCTCACCCAAATCACCGTTGTCCGAACGACGCGATTTCATTCCCAAGACACGCCGCTAGACGGACGGAATAAAGATACTGGAGTAGCAAAAATGAAAAAGATTGTTCTCACTGCCGCAGCCCTTCTGGCAATTTCCGGCAGCGCCTTCGCTGGTAGCGACCATTACAACCCGAATGAAGCCAATCAGGCGTCGGCTAAGGTCGACTCGTCCTACACGGCTTCGGTCCACCAGTCCGCGCCTGCCACTCAGCAGTCCGCCACGACGGGCGCCGACCACAACCTTTTCGGCAACAACTAACAGCCGACCTCGACCCGGCGGCAGGTTTGCCGCCGCATCGGTCGGACCATAGAATTCAGGAGCATTGAAATGAAGAAGATCGTTCTTGCCACGGCCGCCTTATTGGCCGTTTCCGGCGCTGCTTTTGCCGCGGAGAGCGGCCATACCGGCGAGGTCCGCGTCAACCAGGCGGCTACCGCCGTGGACACCACCCGCACGTCGTCGATCAACACCGACTCGACGGTTTACAAGCTGTTGAACTCGTCGAACGACGTTCACAAGCCGGCCTCTCAGGGCAGCGACCGTAACCTCTTCGGCCGCTAATAGCCTTAGACGGTATGAAAAAGAAAAGCGGCGGGCCCTGGCCCGCCGCTTTTCTTTTCCACGATGACTTCGTGTCCGTCGGAGCGCTTGAACCTCAGGCCGCCTTCGCTTCCTCGCGATGCAGCGTGAAGGAATGACCGTCGGCGTCGAATATATGCAGATCGCCGGCGCTGGCGTTGAGCCGCAGCGTCTCGCCGCGCTTGACCTCGACATTGCCCGGCAGCTTGGCAACCAGTGGCAGGTCTGCGCGGCCGATATCGATATAGACGAGCTGAACCTCGCCGAGCTGCTCGATATAGTCGACCTTGCCTTCGAACAGGTAGTCCGCGCCGGTGGCGATCGCGAGATCCTCCGGCCGCACGCCGAAGCTGACCGCCGCGCCATTCGCCGAGGCGGGCGTGGCGATCGGCACCGTCGCCTTGCGGTCGCCGACATGGCTGACCACGGTCGGATTGCCGGCCTTGTCGATCTTTGCCGGCAATATGTTCATCGCCGGCGAGCCGATAAACTGGGCGACGAACAGATTGCCCGGCCGTTTGTAGAGTTCCATCGGCGTGCCGACCTGCTCGACAACGCCGTCTTTCAGCACCACGATGCGGTCCGCCAGCGTCATCGCCTCGACCTGGTCGTGGGTGACGTAGATCATCGTCGTGTTGGGCATCGATTCCTTGAGCTTGGCGATCTCGATGCGGGTGGCGACGCGCAGCGCGGCGTCGAGGTTCGATAGCGGCTCGTCGAACAGGAACACTTTCGGGTTGCGCACGATGGCGCGGCCGATGGCGACGCGCTGGCGCTGGCCGCCCGACATCGCCTTGGGCAGGCGATCGAGATATTTCGTCAGTTGCAGGATTTCCGCCGCCTGGCGTACCCGCTTGTCGATCTCGGCCTTGCTTTCCTTGCCGATCTTCATCGAGAAGGCCATGTTGTCGTAGACGGTCATGTGCGGATAGAGCGCATAGGACTGGAACACCATGGCGATGCCCCGCTTCGACGGCGGCACGTCGTTCACCACCTCGCCGTCGATCTTCAGCTCGCCCGAGGTGATCTCCTCGAGGCCGGCGATCGACCTCAGCAAGGTCGACTTGCCGCAACCCGATGGCCCGACAAAAACGATGAACTCGCCCGATTTGATGTCGAGGTCGATGCCGTGGAGAATGTTGAGGTTGCCGTATGATTTCTTCACCTGGTTGAGCGTGACATCGGCCATGTTTTCTTCTCCCGTTGATCTCTGTTTGCAAGTTCAGTCGATGCGTCCGAACCAGGCGCCGTAGCCGCCGAGGCGGACCGGCCCATTGCCAGTCTGTCCCGAAAAGCCATGCCCGGGCAAGGGTTGCAGCGCGCCTTTGCCGAGATCGACCTTGGCGGGCTTGCTGCCCAGGTTGAAAGCGCAGACGATCCGCTCATTGCCTTCGCGGCGGGTGAAGGCGACGGTGTCGCCATCGCTTTCGATGAAGTCGATGTCGCCCTTGGCCAGCGCCGGATGCTGGCGCCGGAAGGCGAGGAAGCGGCGATAGTGCTCAAGCAGCGAGCTTGCATCGCCCTGTTGCACATTGACGGCCTGCGACAGGTGCTTGCCCGGCACCGGCAGCCAGGGTTTTGCGGTCGAGAAGCCGCCATTCTTGGCGGCCGCGTCCCAAACCATCGGCGTGCGGCAGCCGTCGCGGCCCTTGAATTCCGGCCAGAAGCGGATGCCGTAGGGATCCTGCAGGTCCTCGAACTTCAGCTCCGCTTCGCCAAGGCCGAGCTCTTCGCCCTGATAGATGCAGACAGAGCCGCGCAGCGACATCAAAAGCGCCGAGATCACCTTCAGATAGGCGGTCGGATCCGCTTCGTTGGCGGCCCAACGCGAGGCGACCCGCATCACGTCATGGTTGGAGAAGGCCCAGCACGACCAGCCGTCGCTGGCGACCGTGCCGAAGGCCTCCAGCACCGCGCGCACTTTCGCCGCGCTGATCTTCTCCGGCGCCAGGAAGTCGAAGGAATAGCACATATGCACGCGCTTGCCGTCGGCGGTGTAGGCAGCGACCACCTCGAGGCCGCGCTGGGAATCGCCGACCTCGCCGACGGCGGCCTGCGCCGGATATTCGTCGAGCAGCGCGCGGAAGCGCTCGAGGAAGCCGAGGTTCTCGGGGCGGCTCTTGTCGTAGAGATGATCCTGGTAGTTGTAGGGATTGACCGCCGGCGCCGTCTGGTCGTTGCGCTGCTCCGGCGGCAGCGGCGGATTGTCCTCCAGCCCCTGGCTGTGGAAGTAGAAATTGATCGTGTCGAGCCGGAAGCCGTCGACGCCGCGTTCCAGCCAGAAGCGGGTGATGTCGAGCAGCGCGTCCTGGACTTCGCCGTTGTGGAAGTTGAGGTCCGGCTGCTCGGCCAGGAAATTGTGCATGTAATATTGCTGGCGGCTGGTGTCCCACTGCCAGGCCGAGCCGCCGAAGATCGACAGCCAGTTGTTGGGCGGCGTGCCGTCGGGCTTGGCGTCGGCCCACACATACCAATCGGCCTTCGCATTGCTTCGGCTGGAACGGCTTTCCTTGAACCAGGGGTGGATGTCGGCGGTGTGCGACAGCACCTCGTCGATCATCACCTTGAGGCCGAGTCGATGGGCTTCCGTCACCAGCGCGTCGAAATCGGCGAGCGTGCCGAACATCGGGTCGACGTCGCAATAATCCGACACGTCGTAGCCGAAATCCTTCATCGGCGATTTGAAGAAGGGCGAGATCCAGATGGCGTCGACGCCGAGCGAAGCGATGTAAGGCAGGCGCTGAACGATGCCCTTCAGGTCGCCGATGCCGTCGCCGTTGGAGTCTTGGTAGGAGCGCGGATAGATCTGGTAGATCACCGCGCCCCGCCACCAGTCGCGGTCGATGGCGGGATCTGGGGCGGTGTCTGGTCTGGAAGTCGCCTTCAAAGCCGATTGCATGTCTTCAACCTCCTTTCACCGAGCCGGCGAGCAGCCCGCGGACGAAATAGCGCTGCAGCGAGAAGAACACGATCAGCGGCACGATGATGGTGATGAACGCCGATGTCGTCAGGATCTCCCAATTGCCGCCGCGCGAGCCGAGCAGCGCGTTGAGCTTGGCCGTCAGCACGATCTGGTCGGGCGCCGTGCCGAGGAAAACCATCGCCACCAGCAGATCGTTCCATACCCACAGGAACTGGAAGATGGCGAAGGAGGCAAGCACCGGGAAGGACAGCGGCAGCACGATCTTGACGAAGATCTCGAAGTCGCTGGCGCCGTCGATGCGCGCCGATTCCATGATCTCGCGCGGCAGGCCGGCGATGTAGCTCCTGAGCAGGTAGATGGCGAAAGGCAGGCCGAAGCCGGTATGCGCCAGCCAGATGCCGAGATAGGTCTTGGACGGCACGCCGAAGAAGGTGCCGACGCCGTTGTAAAGCCTGAGCAGCGGGATCAACGACATCTGCAGCGGCACCACGAGAAGACCGATGATGACCGCGATCAGCAGCGCCCGGCCGGGAAAGCGCATCCAGGCCAATGCGTAAGCCGCGAAGGCGGCGATCAGGATCGGGATCACCGTCGCCGGAATGGTCACCGTCAGCGAGTTCATGAAGGAGCGGCCGATGCCTTCCGAGAACAGCACGGCATCGTAGTTCTCCGTGGTGAATTTCGGCGGTGCCGAGGAAGCGAAATAGACGCGCTGGCCGCGGTCGCCCTCGAAGGCTTTCGGTGACGACAGCACGAAGCCGCCATCGGCATTCATCTGCAGGGTGGCGCCGTCATTGAGGTCGGCGACCGAACCCGCCTTGTACTGCGTCGGCGCCGAAGATTTCACGCCGAAGGCGCTGATCTCGCGCTTGGGGCCATCGCCAAAGATGTTGCCTTCGATGACGTATTTGCCGTCCTTCTGGGTTTGCGCCGACGCGCCCGGCAACCGTCCAGCCTCGCTCTGGCTGGAACTGGCGAAGGAGTTCCACCAGCCCGACGCGACGATCTGGTCCTTGTCGCGCAGCGAGGAGACGAGGATGCCGAGGGTGGGGATGGTCCAGATCGCCACGAAGACGAGCACGGCGATATGGACGCCGAAACGGCCGATGAACGATTTTCCGGTCTTGGTCGCCATCTCAGTGCCCTCCCGTCTCTTTGTTGGCCTGGCGGATGTTCCAGACCATGATCGGAATGACCGCGATCATGATGATGATGGCGATGGTGGCGCCGCGGCCGAAATCGCCGCCGCCGCGGAACATCCAGTCGAACATCAGATTGGCCAGCACCTGGCTGTTCCACTGACCGTTGGTCATGGTCAGCACGATGTCGAAGACTTTCAGCACCAGGATGGTGATGGTGGTCCAGACAACCGCGATCGTGCCCCAGATCTGCGGCACCATGATCTTCCAGAAGATCTGGAACGGGTTGGCCCCGTCGATCACCGCCGCCTCCAGCGTCTCTTCCGGGATGCCGCGCAGCGCCGACGACAGGATGACCATGGCAAAGCCGGTCTGGATCCAGATCAGGATCACCATCAGGAAGAAATTGTTCCAGAACGGCAGCGATATCCACACCTGCGGCTGGCCGCCGAAATACTGGATGATGGCGTTGAGCAGGCCGATCTGCACCTGGCCTTCGCCGCGATACTCGTAGATGAATTTCCAGATCACGCTGGCGCCGACGAAGGAGATGGCCAAGGGCAAGAAGATCAGGCTCTTGGCGATGGTGCCCCACCAGATCTTGTCGGTGAGCACGGCGATGATCAGGCCGAGGAAGGTGCAGGCGGCCGGCACCACGGCAAGCCATAGTATGTTGTTGAGGATCGAGTTGCGCAGATCGTGGTCGCCGGCCGCCCATTCATAATTGGCGAGCCCGACGAAGCTGGTGCCGCCGCGGTCGAAGAAGGAGAGCCATAGCGTCGCGATCACCGGGTAGATCAGGTAGACGGCAAGGATGATCAGCGCCGGGCCGACGAATAGCCACGGCCGCACATAGCCCTGCCGGCGCAGATTGTTGATGGCGGCGGCGCCGGATACCCCGCGTGAGGGCAAGATGAGGTCGAGCAGTCTGTTGGCGCCCCAGAAATAGGCGACACAGCCGCCGACGCCGATGATGATGACGAATATGGCCGAGAAAATCTGAGCCGCCATGGGTCCCTCTCCCTGCGCATGACCGGTCAGCCGAGGCTGGCGATCGGATGCACCGACTTTCGGTTATTCGGAACAATCGAAACGCGAAGGCTTCCGGCGTTGGCCGCCGGTCGGACCCGGGCCGTAGCCCGGATCCAGGTGGAGGATGAGGAGGATTTCAGGACGCTTACTTGATGCCGTCCCAGCTTTTCTGGATGTCGGCGGCGACGTCCTGCGCGGACTTGCCGCCGACCAGGTCGACCATGCCGGTCCAGAACGAGCCCGCGCCGATCTTGCCGGGCATCAGGTCGGACCCGTCGAACCGCACCGTCGTGGCGCCGACCAGGATCTCGCCCTGCTTCTTCAGCGCCTCGCTGCCATAAGCCTCCTTGTTGGCGGCCTTGAACGGGGTGACGAAGCTCTTCTGCGCCATCCACAATTCATGCGCGAGCGGCATCTCGAGGAACTTGATGAACTCGCGCGAGGCCTTGGAATCCTTGGTGATCATCACCAGCGTTCCGGCCACTTCCAGCGGCGTGCCCAGTTCCGGCTTGGAGGCGTAAGGCGGATAGGGGAAGAAGTCGGCGTCCTGGCCGAGCTTCACGTTCTCCGGGAAGAAGGACGGGATGAACGAAGCCTGGTGGTGCATGTAGCACTTCGGCGGCACGGTGAAGAGGCCCTTAGGGCTGTCGCGGAAGTCGGTCGCCGCGACCGCCTTGGCGCCGCCGTCCACCATCTTGTCGTCGGTGGCGATCTTGCCGAAGATGTCGATGGCGTTGACGACGGCCGGGTCGGTGAACGGGATCTCGTTCTTCACCCACTTGTCGTAGACTTCCGGCGGCTGCGTCCTCAGCATGATGTCCTCGACCCAGTCGGTCGCCGGCCAGCCGGTGGCGCCGCCGGAGCCGAGCCCGATGCACCAGGGCTTGCCGCCATCGGCGATGATCTTCTTTTCGAGGTCGGCGAGCTCTTCCTGGGTCTTCGGCACCTTGTAGCCGGCCTCGTCGAAATTATCGGGCGAGTACCAGACCAGTCCCTTCACGTCGATCTTGTAGGGGAAGGCGTAGAAACCGGGCTTGCCGTCCTTGCCGTTATAGGTGCCGAGCTTGGCCCAGGAGTCGCCGGCGGCATAATTTTCCTTGATCCAGGCGGCGACGTCGTCGCCCAGCGGGGTGAGCACGCCCTTGGAGGCAAGATCCTGGATGAGGCCGGGCTGCGGCAGGACGGCGATGTTCGGCGGGCTGCCGGCCTGGGTGTCGATGACGATCTGCTGCTCGTAATTCTCCGACGAAGAGTATTTGACGTCAGCGCCGGTCGCTTCCTGGAAATAGTCGAGAACCGAACGCACGAGCGTCTCGTCTTCGCCACGCCACGGTCCGAAGATCGTCAGCGTCTCGCCCTTGAGATCGACCTTCTTGAGGTCGTCGTAGTTCGACCAATGAAATTTCGAATCCTCGCCCGGCTTGAACTTCAGTTCGGCTTGCGCCGGCAGGCTGAGGGTGAGTGCCGCGAACGCCGCACCCAAGAGAAGCATTTTCTTCATCGCAAGTCCTCCCAGTGGTCACAAACAGGACGAAACCTCCATTTCGTCCGCCGACGCCCGCGGAACTGTGACTCAGCGAAAGGGCAACCGCAACCTTTCGAAGAGACTTCCAAAGCGCTTTGGCTGTTTCGATCTCGCCATTGAATCGCTTGAGAGTCAAGTGGGCGCGTTCATTAATCGATTTAAATTCCTCGGGATCGGATAGAAAAACTGCACTGCAGCATGCTTTTTTGGCGCTGCAGCAGCAATTTTGCTTCAAACGACGCCGGCGGGGCTTTAAGGTCCCCTTGTGCTTGGCGGCCTTGCCAACAATCATCGGATCGATTCAAATTTGAAAGCGCTTTGAGACTGGAGGCCTCCGATGAACCTCAAGCAACTCTCGCATATGCTGTCGCTCTCGCAGACCACGGTGAGCCGGGCGCTGAACGGCTATCCCGAGGTCAATGAGGAAACCCGGCGCCGGGTCATGGATGCCGCCAAGCGCCATGGCTACCGGCCGAACCCCAGCGCGCGCCGGCTTGCCACGGGCAAGTCGGGAATGATCGGCTATGTGTTGCCGACGGGTGCTGCCGTCGACATCGATCCGCATTTCGTCGAGTTCCTCTCCGGTCTCGGCGACTATGCCCGCGCGCACGAGCTCGACCTCGTGCTTTCGCCCGCCGATGCAGACGACGAGGAAACCACCTACCGCCGCATCGTCGCCAACCGGCAGGTCGACGCCGTCTACATCTCCTCGCCGCGTCCGGCCGACAAGCGACTGGCGCTGGTCAACACGCTGGGCATCCCCTTCATCGTCCATGGCCGCAGCGAGGGCTTCGACTTCGACTATCCCTATCTCGACATCGACAATGAGGGCGCCTTCCACGAAGCGGCGCGGCTGCTGATCCAGCTCGGCCACAAGCGGCTGGCGCTGATCAACGGCAACGAGCGCGAGACCTTCGCCATCCACCGCGAGCGCGGCGTGCGCCGCGCGCTCGCCGCGAGCGGGCTGACGCTTGGCGAGCGCCATATCCGCTCGGTGACCATGACCGAGGAGAACGGCTACCGCGCCGCCCGCCGCCTGCTCGAAGAGGCCGAGCCGCCGACGGCGATCGTCTGCTCCAGCCTGATCATGGCGCTCGGCGTCGTGCGCGCCGTGCGCGATCTCGGCCTGACCATTCCGGGCGACCTCTCGCTGGTCGCCCATGACGACGTCTTCCCCTGGCTGCGGCCGGAGAATTTTCCCGTGCCGTTGTCGACGACGCGCTCCTCGATCCGCCTCGCCGGCGCGCGTGTCGCCGAGCGGCTCGCGGCGCGGATTTCGGGGCTCGAAGAGGGGGCACGCGGCGAGGTCTGGCCGGTGGACCTGGTGGTGCGCGGATCGGTGGCTGGGGCGCCCGGGTAGGGTCCGTCCAACAGCTTTGCCTATGGCTCCTTCCGGCCACTCTTTACCTCGTGGGACAACGATCCGCCTTCGGCTGCTCCTGATGTCGGACGGTGACAACCGGTAAGCCAGAACCATCAACCAGTCCCGGGTGCGCCATTTGCCGACATTCCCGTTCACCGAAGCAGATCCAATCCAACACCCTGGGCCGCCGCCCAAGGCTTCGGAGGTGGTGATTGTGGGTGGCGGTGTCATCGGCGTGACGACGGCCCTCTTCCTTGCGAGCCGGAACATTCCGGTGACGCTGCTGGAAAAGGGCCGGATAGCCGCCGAACAGTCCTCGCGAAACTGGGGATGGATCAGAAAGCAGGGACGGGACGCCGATGAACTGCCGATCGTCATCGAGGCTTGCCGCCTATGGCGGCAACTGGCCGATGAGTGCGGCGAAGACATCGGGCTGAACCAGACAGGCGTGACCTACCTGGCGAACGCCGACAAGGACATGGCCAAGTTCGAAGAGTTCATGAGGATCGCCGCGATCCATGAGCTCGACACGCGCCTCCTGGACGCGGGCGAAACCGCGAAGCTCATCACCGGCATGTCGCGCAAATTCAAGGGCGCTATGACGACACCCTCCGATATGCGCGCGGAACCTTGGCTGGCGGTGCCGGCGCTCGCCAGGCTTGCCGTGCGAAAAGGCGCCAGGATCGTGGAGAACTGCGCCGCGCGAACCCTCGATATCGCGGCCGGCAGGATCAAGGGCGTGTGGACCGAGGCGGGATATATCGAGACCTCCACCGTGCTGGTCGCGGGCGGCGCCTGGTCGTCCCTGTTCCTGGCGAGGCACGGCGTGTCCATCCCCCAGCTCAGCGTCCGGGTCACCGTGGCTGCGACGGAGCCCTTGCCCGAGATCTATGCGGGCGCGGCGGCCGACGACCACATCGCCTTCAGGCGCAGGCAGGATGGCGGATACACCCTTGCCGCGGGCGGCAGCCACCTGCTTTACCTTGGGCCTGACGCGTTCCGGCACTTCACCCAATATCTTCCCGCCCTCAGGGACAATCCGTTCGGAACGCGCTATTTCCCCTTCGCTCCTTCGGGCTACCCCGATGGCTGGTCGACGTCGCGCGATTGGGCGCCGGATTCGGAGAGTCCGTTCGAGAGGATGCGGGTGCTCAACCCCGCTCCTGAGCCGGCAAAGCTTCGTTCGATCGAGCGCAATTTCAAACAGCTTTTTCCCCGCTTCGAGACGGTTCGCCTGAAGGCCGGCTGGGGCGGTATGATCGACGCCATGCCCGATGTCGTCCCCGTCGTGGATCGGGTCCAGGCGATCGGCGGTCTTTTCGTCGCGACGGGAATGTGCGGCCATGGCTTCGGCATAGGGCCCGGGATGGGCCGCGTCGTCTCCGACATGATCCAGGGAAACGAGCCCGGACACGATCTCAGCCGCTTCCGGCTGCAGCGCTTCTATGATGGAAGCCCTGTGCGGTTGGGGCCGGCGCTTTGAATGGCCGCCGGCGGTCCATTCTCCATCGCCGTGGCAACGGCAATTGGTCGATGGCGGTCACCGCGATAACGGGAGTCGACGAGACGCTCGTAGGGACAGACGAGACGCGTCGAGTTCCTTCACACCCCCCTCTGTTCTGCCGGACATCTCCCCCGCAAGGGCAGGGGAATCGCATATGGCTTTTTAGGACTTGAAGTTGGCCTGAGAAGGGATTCTTTGGGCAGGCAGTCGAATGAAGGAGAGACTGCCATTTCCAGCCTTGAGAGCTATTTTGGCGCGCTGCCT
>NZ_RZTO01000569.1:0-4119 GCF_003997225.1 Mesorhizobium sp. M2C.T.Ca.TU.002.02.1.1 | reverse complement strand
CCGAGGAACAGCGTGTTGATGATGCCGATCAGGAAGAACCACCAGTAGGGATCGTTGGCGGTGGCCGGCAGCAGCGAGAAATTCACGTCCCAGCCGGTCGACTTGAACAGGAAGTCGAAGCCGGAGGTGATGCCTTGCTCGGCAAGGTTGCGCCGGGCGATCATCACGCAGGCAAGGACCATCGCGGCGAGTGAGCCGACGTAAAGGGCCTGCAACAGCGCGTTGCGGACCTTCTGATTTCTCAGCAGGCTGACCATCAGGACCTTCCCGAATTGGCGCCGGCTCCGCCGGGCAGGCAGCCGGGCGGAGCTCAAAGCGGATGCGTTAGGAATGGATCAATCGATCACCAAGGGGATCAGTCGATCACCAGCGGGAACAGGACGCCGCCATTGTTCCACAGATTGGTCAGCTCGCGATCCATCTTGTAGGGCGAGTCCTTGCCGAGATCGCGCTCGAAGATCTCCGAGTAATTACCGACCTTCTTGATCACGTTGTAGGCCCAGTCGTCGGAAAGCCCGAGGCCCTTGCCCATGCCGGGGGTGACGCCGAGGAATTTCGCCACTTGCGGCGAGGTCGGCTTGGCCTTGATCTCGTCGACATTCTTGGAGGTGATGCCTTCCTGCTCGGCGAAGATCAGGGTGCTCAGCGTCCAGTTGGCGATGTCGACCCAGTTGTCGTCGCCCTGGCGCATGATCATCACTTCGGGCTCGACCGCCAGCACGTCGGGCAGGATCACATGGTCCTCGACCTTGCTCTTGGCGATGCGGGCGATGGCGAGCGTCGGTCCCCATTGCGCATAGAGATCGCAGCGACCGGAGAAATAGGCCTGTTCGAGCTCTTCCGTCTTTTCGATCAGCACCGGCTCGAGCTTGATGCCGAGCTTCTGGGCGTAGGCGGCGACCTGCTGCTCCTGCGAGGTGCCGGCGGGAATGCAGATCGTGCCGCCATTGGCGTCCTTGAGCGACTTCAGGTTGAGCTCCTTATGCGCCATCACCTTGGTCGTGCCGAGATAATAGGAATTGGAGAATTGCAGGCCGAGCTCGGTGTCGCGGCTGAGCGTGCCGCCCGAGGCCTTGATGATGATGTCGACGTCGCCCGACTGGAGCGACGGCCAGCGCTGCGCCCAGCTGATCGGAACGATCTTCAGCTTCGCCGGATCGCCGAACACGGCGGTGGCCACCGCCTTGCAGAGGTCGATGTCCATGCCTTTCCAGTTGCCCTTGTCGTCCACCTCGGCAAAGCCGAGATAGGAGCCGTCATGGCCGGTGCAGTTGAGCACGCCGCGCGCCTTGACGGTTTCGAGCGTCTTGCCGCCGGCGGCTTCGGCCGGTGCTGCCAGATGAATAAGGCCCAGGGCCATGGCAGCGGCCCCCCATTTGATCATTTTCATGTTTGATAGTCTCCACTGTTGAGGTTGTTCCGTTTCTTGTTGTTGGAGCCCCGCAAGACGTCTTACGGAACTCGGTCTCGAAGCCGCTTCTCAGTCGGAAAGCGGGGTCGGTTTCGGCAAGGAGAGCTTGAGGTCGCTGCGCCAGTCCTCCTGGGCGAGCCATCGATGCAGCGCGGCCACCGCCTTCACGCGCAGATGCCCGCGCGGGACGACGAGATAGAAGCCGGGGACTTCCTCCGGCTTCATGTCGGCAATGGCGTCGCGGCCGATCGGTGCGACCAGGGCGCCGGAGCGGAAGTCCTCCTCGGCGTCGATGACGGAAACCAGGCCGACACCGATGCCTTGCAGAGTCGCCCGGCGCATCGTCGCCGCGTCGTCGAAGCTGATGCTGCGGTTGCCGTCCGACAGCTCGACGCCGAGGTGCCGCAAGATATCCGGCCACAGGCGCTTCGACTTGACCGTGTCGAGCAGCGTGAATTTCGTCAGGTCTCGCGCCGAGCTGATCTTCTCGCCGATCGCCGGCGTGCAGCAGATGATCTTCGGATCCGGCACCAGCAGCGTGACTTCGTAGTCGGGCCAGTTGCCGTAGCCCCACTGCACGGTCATATCGATATCGTCGCGGCCGAAGTCGGGCAGGTCGACCATTGTGGTCAGGCGCAGGTCGGCGCCCGGCAGCATCTCGCGGAAGAGCGAGAGTCGGGGCAGCAGATAATGCGTAGCGAAGTAGGGACTGGCATTGAGGTTGATGCGGTCGCGGTAGTTCGACTTGGTGACGCGGCGCACGCCTTCGGAGAATTCGTCGAAGCCTGCCTTGACGTAGTGCGAGAGCAGGATCGCCGACTCGGTCAGTTCGATCGATCGGCCCTTGCGTTCGAACAGCGTCACCTGAAGCGTGTCTTCCAGGAGCTTGATCTGCTGCCCAACCGCCTGCGGCGTCACCAGCAACTCGTCGGCGGCCTGGCGGAAGCTCTTGTGCTGCACGACCGCGTGGAAGACGCGCAACGCGTTGAGCGAAGGGAGGCGAAGCTTGCCGGTCATGGTGAATTCCGCCTCCTTTCGTTCGAGACTCCGTCGGTCATGCACTGCCGGATGTCAGCCGCGCCCGGCTGGCCATGTCTGTCAGGCGTAGATGTAACCGCCTGAAACGATGACATTTTCGCCGGTCATGTAGGTGTTCTTGGGCCCACCGGTCATGAGCACCCATTCGGCGATTTCGGTCGGCTCGGCGCCGCGGCCGAGTGGGCTCGCCTTGGCCAGTTCCTCGAGGAAGCCGAGCGCCTTCGCTTTCTCCGTGGCCATGCCGGCCGGCGCGACGGAATTCACCAGGATGCCGTCCTTGGCGACGTGATGCGCAAAGGAGCGCGTCAGGCTGACGACGGCGGCCTTGGTGGCCGCGTAATGCGCGTTCTGCGGATGCGCCTTGAAGGCGTCGACGGACGTCAGGTTGACGATGCGGCCGCGCACCTGGGCTTTCGGTTCCTGCGCCTGCATGTGGCGGACCGCCGCCACCATCATATGGTAGGTGCCCTTGATGTTGATGCCGTTGGAGGCATCCCACTCGGCGTCGGTGATCTCGAGCAGCGGCCGGCGCGGATAGATCGCGGCGCAGTTGATCAGCGTGTCGACGCGCCCAAGCTTCGCGACGATGGCGTCGAAGGCGGCGTGGCATTGTGGGCCGACCTGGATGTCGCAGGTCGCGGCCACGGTCGGCAGGCCCTTGGCCTTGGCCGGTTCGAGCGCGCCCTCGGCGGCTTCCTTGTTGATGTCGATGATGCCGATCTTCGCCGCGCCGGCCTCCACGGCCATGCGGACCAGAAGGGCGCCGAGACCGGCGCCGCCGCCAACGATCAGAACGGAAAGGTCTTTCATCCTGTTTTCCTTACTTGGTGCCGCTCGGCGAAGTCGGCCAGGTCGGCATGATGTCGAAACGGGTGACGTCGGCCCACGCCGGCAGCGCGAGCACGCCGACGACCATCCTGGCCACGTCGTCCGGCTGCACCACTTTGCTCGCGTACATGGCTTCGCGTGCCTTGGCGTCGAGGATGTCGTTGTAGAGTTGCGTCTCGACACGACCGGCGACGATCTCGGTAACGCGGATACCGGATGGGGAGAGGTCGGCGCGCAGCGCGCCGGCAAAACCGGAGATGGCGGCCTTGGTGGCCGCATAGACGGCGATGTTGGAGAATGCCGCGTGGCCGGCGACGGAGCCGGTGAACAAAATGTGGCCCGACTGCCGCTCGCGCATCTGCGGCACGACGAGCCGGGTGAGCAGGATCGCCGCGCTGAGGTTCACTTCGAGGGTGGTGTCGATGTCGGCGATCTTCATCTCGGCGAAATTGCCGAGCGGCGGCATGATGCCGGCATTGTTGATCAAGACGTCGATGGTGAGGCCCGCCAACACCGATTCCAGGGCCTCGCGATCGGTGACATCGACGGCGATCGGCACGATGCCTGGGCGTTCGGCCTGCAATTCCTTAAGCGCCGCCTTGCTGCGCCCGACCGCATAGACCTCGTAGCCGGCATCGCTCAAGGCGGCCGCCATGGCGCGCCCTATGCCGCTCGTCGCACCTGTGATGAAGGCTGTCGTCACGTAGGGCTTCCCCCGGTTGCTTGATGCTCAGTTTGCGGCTTGGGCCGATGCCGCGAAACCAAGAAAAGCAGCAAAAAGGAAAGATAAACTTTCGAAAATGGTTTCGGCGCCCGAAACGTTCCGTGCTGCACGCGTGATC
>NZ_RZTO01000568.1:0-4128 GCF_003997225.1 Mesorhizobium sp. M2C.T.Ca.TU.002.02.1.1 | reverse complement strand
ATCGATGATGGTCGGCAGCAGCGCCAGATAGAACATCATGATCTTCGGGTTGCCGAGGGTCACCGCCATGCCGGCAAAGAACAGTTTGAGGGCTGAATCCTCGCGCGGCATCTCGCCCTCTTTCGCCTCGACCGGCGCCGTCCACATCTTGAACGCCAGCCAGGCGAGATAGGCGACGCCAACCCATTTCACGACGACGAAGGCGTAGTGAAAGGTCTGCGCCACGACGGCCAGCCCGAACACCGCCAGAGAGAGCCAGATGGCTTCGCCGATCCACATTGCCAGCAGGAACGGGAAGACATCGCGAAAACCCTTCGAGATCACCCGCGCCACAAGGGCTGCGATCGACGGGCCGGGCGAGCCGGCTGCGACAAACAAAGCGGCGGCGAAGATCAGCAGCGAGGCGAGATGCATGAGGGCGTTTCCTCTTGAACGAACAGACCATACCGGATCGCAGCCGATTTGGCACGTCCGGCAAAAGGCAATCGTTGAGCAAGGAGACAATAGCTGCCAGCGTCGGCGCTGCCGACGCTCTTGCCCTCCCCTTCAGCCCTGGCTAGAAGACCGACCCTCGACATCTATTCAGAGCATCGCTTTGCCTCAGTAACCGCCGGTCTCGCCAACTCCCCCGAATGCACCGCGGCGCAGCCATCAATGCTGCCTGCTTATTTTCACGTGTTCTTCAGGCGGCGGTTCGAGACCGGTTTGGCATTGCTGAGCCGCGTCGAGCGCAATCGCGCCGACGCCTGATTTCCAAACAACACAGTCTCTCGCCACGCCGTGCCCATGAGGGGCATCTCGGACATTGCCGGCCTGACGGACTTCCCGACGGGAAGGGCCTACCGGCATGTCCACCTTGCGTGTCCATTGGACGATCGCGCCCGCAATCGCGCCTCGACCTCTCATCAACTGCAACCGGTGCGGCGGCGTGAAACCCTATCGATGCGGCGAAAAATTCCGTGTCAACGCCAACGGCAAGCGCATCGACGTCTGGCTGATCTATCGTTGCGTCGACTGTGACAATTCCTGGAATTTCACCATCCTGGAGCGGCGAAACCGCCGCGATATCGAGCCGGCGCTGCTTACGGCGCTCGAATGCAACGATCCCGCGCTCGTGCGCCGTTTTGCCTTCGATGCCGCCGCGCTGCGCAATCGCGCCGGGCGGGTCGAGGAATTTGCCGACATCACGGTCCATAAGGAGCCGCCTGCCGGCGAACCTGGACACGCGACCGCGCTTTGGCTCGAGCTTCGGCTGGAGGGCACGACGCCTTTGCGGCTGGACCGCTTGCTTGCCGGCGAGCTCGGCCTCCCGCGATCGAGGCTTCAAGCCCTGGAGGGCCGAGGGCGGCTGACCGTCGGACCGGACGGCGGCAGGACCTTGCGCAAGCCGGTTCGCGACGGCCTGGCGGTGCGCATCGATCTGATCGGGGAGGCTGATCGCAACGCCATCCTGTCGGCAGCGTGCCGCTGAAACGAAAAGAGGGAGTAGATACTCCCTCTTTTGAACCCTTGGCTGGAAAGCTTACGCCGCGCCCATCACCCTGGCCGACTTCTCGAAACGCTTGCGCTCGTTCGGGTCGAGATAGAGCTTGCGGAGCCGAATGGTCTTCGGCGTCACCTCGACCAGCTCGTCGTCCTGGATCCATGCCAGCGCCCGCTCCAGCGTCATGCGGATCGGCGGCGTCAGCTTCACCGCTTCGTCCTTGCCGGCTGCGCGGATGTTGGTAAGCTTCTTGCCCTTGAGCACGTTCACTTCGAGGTCGTTGTCTCTGGAGTGGATGCCGATGATCATGCCCTGATAGACCTTGACGCCCGGATCGATGATCATCGGGCCGCGGTCTTCCAGGTTCCACATGGCGTAGGCGACGGATTCGCCCTGCTCGTTGGAGATCAACACGCCATTGGTGCGGCCGGGCAGCTCGCCCTTGTAGGGCTCATAGGCGAAGAACAGCCGGTTCATCACGGCGGTGCCGCGCGTGTCGGTCAAAAGCTCCGACTGGTAGCCGATCAGGCCACGCGTCGGCGCATGGAAGACAAGGCGCTGGCGGTTGCCGCCGGAAGGACGCAGCTCGACCATCTCGGCCTTGCGCTCCGACATCTTCTGCACGACGACGCCGGCATGCTCCTCGTCGACGTCGATGACGACTTCCTCGACCGGCTCGAGCAGCTGGCCGTCATCGCCCTTCTGCATGACGACGCGCGGACGCGACACGGCGAGCTCGAAACCCTCGCGGCGCATCGTCTCGATCAGCACCGCGAGCTGCAATTCGCCGCGGCCGGAGACGAAGAAGGAGTCCTTTTCGGCCGATTCCTCGATCTTGAGCGCCACATTGCCCTCGGCCTCGCGCAGCAGGCGGTCGCGGATGACGCGGCTGGTGACCTTGTCGCCCTCGGTGCCGGCAAGCGGGCTGTCATTGACGAGGAAGGACATGGTGACCGTCGGCGGGTCGATCGGCTGCGCATGCAGCGGCTCGTTCACCGCCGGGTCGCAGAAAGTATCGGCGACGGTGCCTTTCGACAGGCCGGCGATGGCTACGATGTCGCCCGCCTGCGCTTCCTCGATCGGCTGGCGCTCGAGACCGCGGAAGGCGAGGATCTTGGAGACGCGGCCGGTCTCGATCTGCGTGCCGTCATGGTGCAGCACCTTGACCGCCTGGTTGGCCTTCAGCGTGCCGGACTCGATGCGGCCGGTGATGATGCGGCCGAGGAACGGGTTGGCCTCGAGGATGGTGCCGATCATGCGGAACGGGCCGGGATGGACGGTCGGCGCCGGCACATGCTTGACGACGAGGTCGAACAGCGGCGCCAGACCCTGGTCCTTCGGACCCTCGGGGTTTTCCGACACCCAGCCGTCGCGGCCCGAACCGTAGAGGATCGGGAAATCGAGCTGCTCGTCGGTGGCGTCGAGCGCGGCGAACAGGTCGAACACCTCGTTGACCACTTCGATATGGCGGGCGTCCGGACGGTCGATCTTGTTGATGACGACGATGGGACGCAGGCCCACTTTCAGCGCCTTGCCGACGACGAACTTGGTCTGCGGCATCGGGCCTTCGGCGGCATCGACGAGCACGATCGCCGAATCCACCATCGACAGGATGCGCTCGACCTCGCCGCCGAAATCGGCATGTCCGGGCGTGTCGACGATGTTGATGCGGGTGCCGTGCCAGTCGACCGAGGTCGCCTTGGCCAGGATGGTGATGCCGCGCTCTTTTTCGAGGTCGTTGGAATCCATGGCGCGCTCGGCGACGCGCTGGTTGTCGCGGAAGGCGCCGGACTGTTTCAGGAGCTGGTCGACGAGCGTGGTTTTGCCATGGTCGACGTGCGCGATGATCGCGATATTGCGGAGGTTCATGTGTCTGGTCTCGGGAACGTTGCAGGCAGCAGGCTTAACAAGCGCCGCCTTTTTCGGTTGCGCGGCTCATACAGGGTTTTTCGCAATTGCGAAAGGGGAGGCCCGACCCCAAATAATGGTCACTGATTCTTAAACGTCTTGGTGTGAAATGATTCTGTTAACCAAGGCGGAACCTTTGAGGGGCCGGACAGTTCGATGTTCATGACCGATCATATGTCCAGATTGCGTCCGGTTTTCGGGTGGGCAGCGCTCGGCGTGCTGCTTGCGGCCGGCGTGGCGCAGTCGGCGACGGCGCTGCGGGAGAGCGGTGCCATCCAGCCGCCCGACGCCAGGACCGCGCAGCAGATGTTCGCCGACGCCCCCGACGGCGTCGACCCGATCGTCACCGGCCCGGTCAGCGCCGCCTTCAAGCAGCGGCAGAAGGACGCCAACTGCGACACGGCGGTTTGGCCGAACGTTCCGAGAGCTTGCTACCCGGATTGACCCTTTCCGTCACAGGAAACGGCAAATGCTGGCGGGACAGCACCCCTCTCTGCCCTGCCGGGCGTCTCCCCCTCAAGGGAGGAGATTAGCAGCTTTGATCCCGCCGCCAGTCCTGCAGCGTTGGAAATTGGCGAAAGCCGATGTGAAAGCCGATCTCCCCCCTTGAGGGCAGGGCTATCGCATATGGGTTATGGCCTGGATGAGATAATCATCGTTCCAGGCACATTTCTTGATGCGGTGGCTGACAGGGACTTTGTCGATGTCAGCCGCCTGGAGGATGTTTCTGGCAATGC
>NZ_RZTO01000567.1:0-4133 GCF_003997225.1 Mesorhizobium sp. M2C.T.Ca.TU.002.02.1.1 | reverse complement strand
GATAATGATTATGCGAGATACGCATGAACATCCATGACCTCGAAGCCTTCGTCGCCGTTGTCGAAACCGGCTCCATCGTCGGCGCGTCGGCTAGGCTCAACCTCACCCAGCCCGGCGTGACGCGCCGGGTGCAGAATCTCGAGGAGCAACTGGCAACTCCCTTGCTCGACCGCCAGTCGAAGCCGCTCAAGCCCACTGCATCGGGTCGCGAGGCTTATGAGCATGGGCGCCGCGTGCTGCGCTCGCTGGAGGATATGAAGGCGGGCGTCTCGCCGGACGGCGAGGTGAAGGGCGAGTTCCGCCTCGGCATCATGCCTTACCTTTCGACCAGCGCGCTGTCCGAGCCGCTCGACAGTCTGCGCGCGGCCTTCCCGCAACTGACGCTCAAGATCACCTCCAGCCTCTCGCCGCGCCTGGTGGAGCAGGTGCTGCACAGCGAGATCGATGCCGTCGCCGTCTGCCTTGCCGAGGGCGTCGCGCCGCCGCCCGAGCTCGTCGGTGACGATCTCGGCGTGCAGGCGGTGCTGCTGGTGGCCTCGCCAAGCCTCGGCGTGCCGAGGCCAGCCGAGCTCAACGATCTCGCACGCTATCCTTGGGTGCTCAACGAAACCGGCTGCGGCTTCCGCGCTTTCATCCGCCACCGCTTCGAGGCGGCGCGGCTGCCTTTCCATGTCGGCGTCGAGGCGCAGGGCGCGGATCTGAGAATGTCGCTGGTGGCGCGTGGCCATGGCATCGGCGTCGTCACGCCCGGCGCGCTGTCGGGCAGCCAATGGCGCGACGCGGTCGAGGTGGTCGACTGCCCCGGCTTCAAGCCGCAGGTGCGCTGCTGGCTGCTCCACCGCCCCCCGGCCGGCAGGCTGGCGCGCCCGATCGCGGTCTTCCGCGATGCGCTGGCCGAAGCGCTGAAGGGGCCGATGCCGCTGATGTCGTGAGAGGTGGCAAGGCGCTGGCGGTTGGTGTTCGTCATCCTCGGGCTTGACCCGAGGATCCATGCCGTGACCTTGCCCGGGAACAGAGCGGAGCAGAATCCTCAACCGTTGCAACGCCTTAGCGTCACGGCATGGATCCTAGGGTCTGCGCGCGTCGCTTCGCTCCTTGCTCCGCCCTAGGATGACGAACTCGGGGCCTGACGCCTGCAAGCCATCATTCCTCCTCAAGCTCTTTCATCGCGCGGTGCCACGGTTGGCCCTTGCCTTCCCGCCAGGCGCACCAGCCATAAGGAAGGTCCCAGAGCTCACGGAGTGAGCTATCGAATTTCACCATCTCAGACAGGGCGACAAGCATGGCGTCGGCCATCTTGAAATCGACAGCCCGGTTCAAAAACTGCCAAGCGCCATCGTCATCATCGTGAGCAACGTAATCTACGATGTGCTCGCCCCTGACTATTTGGTGTATCGTGAAGACGGCCACGTTTGGCGGATCGCTAAAAGGCCAATCAGGATCAGCGGCAGTCATACGCAAGTTCCCGTGGATTGGCGCATCGATGCTTCTCGTCAGGAAGGCAATGAAGCGAGCCATGCGTCCCAGCATTCCTGTTGCATTCGTGGAAAGGCGGGCACCACATCGTGGCCATCGGCAAAGATGTTGACCAGGTCGGTCTCTTTCGGCGGCTGTCCCATCTTTATTTTGCAGGCGATTAGTCCCCGGCTCATTTCGATCACCGTTCCCTCCGGGTAGACTCTCCCGCTAGCGCCGTAGCAGGAAGGCGGCAGTCCATCCATTTCAAGGCGCAGGCGAATCTGGAACAACGCTTCGAAATAGTCGTCCTCTTCAGCCTCGATAACCTTGTCCCGATAACGGCAGATGAGTCGGCATTTTGTCCCCGCATCATGCAGCGTAAAGACGGCCTGCTCGTCGTCGCCGTGTGTGCCTGCCCCGATCAGGAACACGGTATATTGCTCCATCGTCTTCGCCCCATTGCTTGGTAACCATAGTTGTATTCTGCTCAAATTGCAACTAATGATTGTTTGCGGACCGCTTTTGAGTTGTACCTCGTCCTTGACCCGTCCCCTACCTCCGCTATCTTCGCGCCATGCCGAACACCGCTCCCTCCGCCGCCGCGCCGCTGATCGTCATCGATCTGCAGACCGGCATGTTCGACGGCCGTTTCGACCCGCCAATCCATGACGCCGACACGATCGCCGAGCGCGCCCGCGGGCTGATCGACTGGGCGCGGCGTTCCGGCCGCAAGGTGGCGTTCGTGCGCCATGACGGGCCGGAGGGCGACCCGCTTGCGCCGGGCGCCTCCGGCTGGCCGGTCTGGCCGCCGCTCGGCCAGGCGGCCGACGAGCCGACTTTCGGCAAGAAGGTCGGCAACGCCTTCTCGAACCCCGAACTCGCCGAATGGGTGGCGGGGCAGGGCGCGAAGGACGTCGTGCTCATCGGCGCCCAGACCGATTTCTGCGTCGCCGCAACCGTCAAGGGCGCCTTGGCCGAAGGCTTGGGCGTCACTGTGGTCTCGGACGCGCATTCGACGCTGGATTCGATCGAGGAAAAAGCGCCCGACATCATCTCCCGCCACAACAAAGCCTTCGCCGGGCAAGGCGCGCGGATGACGACGACGGCGGAGTTGGTGGAAGGCTGAGCTCTCTTCCTTTCGCCCCTTGGATCGGCGCGATAGCGCCGAGACGGGGTTCCAGCGGCACTCCACACCTTCAACGAAACCTTCTCCCACACGGGAGAAGTAGAACCCAACCCAAGGAGTTCATCTTGCCCACCCTCACTCTTCCCGCCGAAGGAGGCTGCCGCTGTGGCCGCGTGCGCCTGAAGATCTCGGCAAGGCCATTGCTCACCATGGCCTGCCACTGCACCGGTTGCCAGTCGATGTCGTCCAGCGCCTATTCGCTGAGCGCGGCGGTCCCCTCGGAAGGGTTCGAGGTGACCAAGGGCGAGCCGGTGGTCGGCGGTCTGCACGGAGCGTCCAAACACTATTTCTGCGGCTACTGCATGACCTGGATGTTCACGCGGCCGGAAGGGATCGACTGGTTCGTCAATCTGCGCCCGACCATGCTCGACGACCACGCCTGGTTCACACCCTTCATCGAGACCTGGACGGCTGAGAAACTGCCCTGGGCGGCGACATCGGCCGTGCACAGCTACGAAGCGCTGCCCGCCTTCGAGGAATATGAGGGATTGGTCGCCGAATACGCCGGCACCCAAGGTTGATCGAAGACTGTGCAGATAAAAAAGCGGCGACCTGGGGCAAGGTCGCCGTTGCCATCTCCGTACATGGTCGACGCGGCCGTTGGGGGCGCATTGTTGGGGATGTGCTTGGGCGTCCGCGTCGACCACGGCGGCCTCATACCGCAGGCTTCACCATGGCACATTCGCCGCCCGCTGAAACTTCCGCGAAAACGGTATATTGCGGCGGTTGCACTTGCCTTCCTGCACACGGAAGAGAAAGCAAGGGCGAAACACTTTCTCTCTCGGACCGCATTGACCTCGTCCGCTCGACCGGCGACGACTGACGCTTTCCTTTTCAATGGATTGCGTCGTGAACCAGATTCATTTTCTCAACGCCAGGCTCGCCGACGGCACGGTCGCCGACCTCACCGTGGCCGACGGCCGCTTCAGTGCCATAGTGCCAGCAACCAATACGGTCACGTCGCCGTCCAGCGCCATCGACCTCGCCGGCCAGCTGGTGCTGCCGGCTTTCGTCGAGGGCCATATCCATCTCGACACCTCCTTCTACGGCGATGTCTGGCGCCCGCACATTCCCTGCACCAACGGTTTTGACGTGCGCGAGCGGGTTGCCTTCCAGATGCGCAACCTCGAGCAGGCAGCACCCATGGCGGAGCGGGCGAGAAACCAGCTCGAGCTCTGCGTGGCGCATGGCAGCCTCGCCATGCGCAGTCATGTCATGGTCGATGCCGCGGTCGGGTTGAAGCATGTGGAGACGATCCTTGGGGTGCGGGAGAAATATCGCGACCTGATCGATATCCAGCTTGTCGCCTTCCCGCAGAGCGGCATCCTGTCCTCGCCAGGCACTGCGGAATTGCTCGACGAGGCGCTTAAGCTCGGCTGCGACCTGATCGGCGGGCTCGACCCGGCGAGCTTCGACCGCGACGTGAAGGGCCATCTCGATGTCGTCTTCAGCTTGGCCGACAAACACGGTGCCGGTATCGACATCCACC
>NZ_RZTO01000566.1:0-4134 GCF_003997225.1 Mesorhizobium sp. M2C.T.Ca.TU.002.02.1.1 | reverse complement strand
GCGCAATGTCGGCTTCGTCTTCCAGCATTACGCGCTGTTCCGCCACATGACGGTTGCCGACAATATCGGCTTCGGCCTGAAGGTCCGGCACGGCGCCGCGAGGCCGTCGGGGCAGGAAATCCGCCGCCGGGCGCTCGAACTGCTCGACCTTGTCCAGCTGTCTGGCCTGGAAAAGCGTTATCCGGCGCAGCTTTCCGGCGGCCAGCGCCAGCGCGTGGCTTTGGCGCGCGCCATGGCGATCGAGCCCAAGGTGCTTCTGCTCGACGAACCTTTCGGCGCGCTCGACGCGCAGGTTCGCCGCGAGTTGCGCCGCTGGCTGCGCGAGATCCATGACCGCACCGGCCATACGACCGTCTTTGTCACGCACGACCAGGAAGAAGCGCTGGAGCTCGCCGACCGTGTCGTCGTCATGAGCCAGGGCCGCATCGAGCAGGTCGGCACCGCCGACGATATCTACGACACGCCGAACTCGCCTTTCGTCTATTCCTTCATCGGCGAGTCGAGCTCGCTGCCGGTCAAGGTCGAGAACGGCGAGGTCTGGATCGCCGACCGGCCGATCGGTCTGCAGGCGCCGCATGCGCCGTCCGGCGAGGCTGTTCTCTACTTCCGCCCGCACGATGTCGACCTGCTCGACGGCTGCAGCGGCTGCATCGCCGGCACGGTTGCCGCCAGCCGCCGCGTTGCCGGCACCAGGCGCGTCGAGCTCGAGATCGGCGGCGAGCGCCAGCGCGTGGAGATCGAGCTGCCGGTCGACCATCCTGCCGCGCAGAAGAGCCGCGTGGCCTTCAGGCCGCGGCGCTGGAAGCTTTTTCCCGCTTCCTGAGCTGTCTTTCACTCCGACGCCTGCTGCGGCGCCATCCATGAATCTGCCTGGAAGAAAATCCTAGCAAAGAGCTGTTTTGGCGAGATATTTTCCAGAGCTTCGCTCACCTCCCGGACCACATGCCTCGTCGCTTCAGGCTTTCCCGACTATGGTCTCGCCATAGCTTGATCCATTTCCAAGGAGCCTGTTTTCATGAAGCGTCTATTGCTCGGCGTCGCGGCTGCTGCCGGTCTGGTCCTCGCGTCCTCCCAAGCCTGGTCGGCCGACAAGCTCTTGAACGCATCGTATGATGTCGGCCGCGAGCTGTTCGTGGACATCAACAAGGCCTTCATCGCCAAGCATCCCGGCGTCACGATCGATCAGTCCCATGCCGGCACCTCGGCCCAGGCGCGCGCCATCGCCGAAGGTCTTGGCGCCGATGTCGTCACCTTCAACCAGGTCACCGACGTCGATTTCCTGGTCAAGAAGGGCCTCGTCTCGGCAGACTGGCAGAAGGATTTTCCGGACAACGCCTCGCCCTTCTATTCCTTGCCTTCGTTCCTTGTCCGCGCGGGCAATCCCAAGCACATCAAGGACTGGAACGATCTGGTTCGCGACGATGTGCAGGTGATCTTCCCCAACCCGAAGACATCCGGCAATGCGCGCTACACCTATCTTGCCGCCACCGCCTACGCCAAGGAAGCCTTCAAGGGCGACGACGCCAAGGTGAAGGAATTCATCACCAAGCTCTTCAACAACGTGCCGATCTTCGACACCGGCGGCCGCGCCGCCACCACCACTTTCGTCCAGCGCGAGATCGGCGACGTGCTGATCACCTTCGAGTCGGAAACGCGCGGCATCCGCAAGGAATATGGCGACGACAAGTTCGAGCAGGTCACGCCTTCGGTCAGCCTGCTCGCCGAGTTCCCCGTCGCGATCGTCGACAAGGTCGCCGACGAGCATGGCAGCCGCGATCTCGCCAAGTCCTATCTCGACTTCCTCTACACGCCGGACGGCCAGGAGATCGCCGCCGGGAACGGCTTGCGGGCTCGCGACGCGACGGTGGCCGCCAAGCACAAGGCCGACTTCCCGGACGTCCGGCTGCTGACCGTCGAGAACGTCTTCGGCGGCTGGGACAAGGTACAGAAGGAGCATTTCGCCGCCGGCGGACTGCTCGACCAGGCCTACGGCAGCCGCTGAGCCGCCGCACAATCAGGAAGCGCAGGGAAGCCGGCGTTAGCCGGCTTCCTCGTTTGAGCTGGCCGGCATTTCGCGGGGGAAATCCGGAGGCCAACGTGAAAAACGTTACGAAGAATCAACGCGTTTGTGCCTAAGCTGCCGGGCAAATCATTGGGCCAGGCGGTCAACTGTCATGATTTGCACACAAACAACCGCCAGATGCAGGGCCATTGGGGTTTGATGAACTGAATCGGGCATGCTGACCAAAAAAGGCAAATACGGCCTCAAGGCCCTCGTGCATCTTTCCGGCCTGCCGGCTGGCCAGCTTGCATTCGTCAACGACATCGCCGTCGCCAACAACATCCCGAAGAAATTCCTGGATGCGATCCTGGGCGAGTTGCGCAATGCCGGTTTCGTCCAGAGCCGCAAGGGTAAGGAAGGCGGCTACCGCCTCGCCCGGCCGGCTTCCGAGATCAAGATCGGCCATGTCGTGCGCGTGCTCGACGGGCCGCTGGCGCCGATCCCTTGCGCCAGCCGCACGCAATACCAGCGCTGCGAGGATTGCGACGAAGCCACCTGCCAGGTCCGCCACATGATGCTGGAAGTGCGCCAGGCGATCGCCGAGGTGCTCGACAACCGCAGCCTCGCTGCCATGCGCGACGCCGACAACGACGATTTCCCCGCAGAGCTCACCTCGCAGATCTGAAGCGGCCCGCCCTCGGCAGCGGCTCCCTTGGTTGCTTGTCTGCTTTCGACGCAGTAAAGCGGCTGAGCATGATCCCGAACCGAAGGTCAGCGAACGCAAAAAGTGGGGACCGGTTTTCGGACAAGATCATGCTCTATCCAGAGGACGAAACGGGGCTCTGACGCATGAGGCTGCCTTGGCTTGGCAAATCCCGCAGGGCCAGCCGACAGCCAACGTCGAACGAGATCTATCATACCGAGATCACCGCCGACGTGCTGGTGCCGGAGCGCAACGAGTCCGTTCGCTTCTTCAGTCGCAAGGTCATCCGCCCCGGAAAACTGCGCCGCTTCACCAACCGGGACCTGCGGGAGAGCCTGCTGTCCTGTTTCTATCTCGGCGTTGCGGCGATGCTGCCGGTCTCCTGGTGGGGACCCATCTGCGGTTGCGTGTCCAGGTTCCGGCGCAAGCGCCACTTTCGCAAGGAGTTCGCCCGCTACGACATCGCGGTAAAGGCCGTGCTCGGCAATGCTGCCGACACGCGAGCGATGTTCGACGCGCAACTCGCCGCCATTCACCGCCGGCGGCTGACGCTTGCGGCGCATCTCGTCGCCGGCTGGCGCTGGTCGCCGGCGATCCGGCTGGAAGGCCTCGAGGCTCTGCAACAAGCCCTGCGCAACGGGCGCGGCGTGATCATATGGTGCGACCAGTTCACGGCGCAGACGATCATGGGCAAGCGCGCCCTGCATGAGGCAGGCGTTGAGGCCCATCAGGTGAGCGCGCAGTATCACGGCTTCTCGCCCAGCAAGTTCGGCTATCGCCTGATCAACCCGCCATTGGTCAAGGTCGAGAACCGCTTCCTGAAAAGCCGGATCGTCTTCGAGCGCACCGACGCCTATCAGGTGACCACGCGCATCCAGAAGGCGCTGAAGGCAAACGGCGTGGTGCTGATGACCAACACCATCTATGCCGGCTCAGCCTTCGCCGAGCCCGCCATGGGCGAGCGCGGCTGGACCCACCTCGCCTCGGCACCGGCAAACTTCGCCGCGCGCGCGGGTGCCGCACTGTTCCACATGGCGACGATCGAGACGGCCCCCTTTCGCCAGTATCGGGCAATCGTCGGCGAGCTGAGCGCGCGTCCAGAGGCGCCCACATCGCCTGTCAAGGACACGGCAGGGAAGAACCTCGTCGTTCAGGCGGGATTTATCCTGTCGAAGCGCGACCATATGCTGGAAACGCTCAAGCTCTGTCCGGAGCAGATGATGGCCTGGTCGAGCGCCGTGCGGCTGACCGAGCGGCCGACCGAGGCCGCGATCGGTATCGAGGGGGCATGAAGCTCCAGCAATTGATGCTAGCCGACGATCTCTTTCAGGATCCCGGCAACGCTTTGGGTTCCGTCGACCGTCACCGCCCGCTCGTCCGCGGCGGGCTCTTCCAGCGTGGCGAACTGGCTGTCGACGAGGCTAGCGGG
>NZ_RZTO01000565.1:0-4141 GCF_003997225.1 Mesorhizobium sp. M2C.T.Ca.TU.002.02.1.1 | reverse complement strand
CGCCCATACTACCCACGCCCTGCCCGCCCGGCTAAGCCGGTCGAACGCACTCATCCCACTGCAGAATCAGCTTTGGCTAATGCAGAGTCAACAAAATTAGGCTTTCGTTAACCAAGCTTGTTGGGAACTGGTTAACCAAGCCACGGCCTTCGCGCCCTGCATCTTCCGGGGCGCGGCCGCAACGCCGGCTTGTCTTAGGCGCTTCCCTGATCGGAGCCGGCGCGACTCATCCTTCCGGTTAACCGTGCCGGTGGCGATAAGGTTAAGTAACGGTTAATTGCGCTTGACTCTCGTCGAGCATAGGCTCTTATATGAGAAAGGGTTAATATCGTAACGTTGACGCGAATTTGTGAGTATCGCGGCGACCTCGTCTCAAGGCCTATGTATAAGGCCGACGGAGACAACAATAGTGGACGGCAGAGCGTGAAGCGCGCCAGTCCCAGTCGCTCTGAAAACCCGCATCTTCACCTCAGCGGCCGATATTTGGGTTTGCGTGCCGGTCGGCACGTCGTGGCAAGCTTCAAGGTCCGGCGGGACACTGAAGCCCATGGGAGGCGGGTATGAAACTCTCCACAGCAACCGCGCTTGTGTCGGCGCTTATCATCGGCGTGGCCTTGCCAGCGTCGGCGGGTTCGCAGACGGGAACGGATCCGATCAAGACGAGCTCGGCCGCGTCGGCGTTCGGCTCCTACGATCCTTACGGCGATTTCAGCAACGACAAGTCGGCCACCATCGAGGAACTGTTCCTGCCTTGGGAAGACGTCGACCTGTCGACGCTGCCGCTCGCGGACGCCTATGCGCAGCAACGCGGCCGTTCGCTGCTGATCACCATCGAGCCTTGGACATGGTCGAAGGACTGGCGCATCACGCCGCCCGAACTGCGCGACGGCATATTGAGCGGCAAATACGACGCCAACATGCAGGCGATCTGCAGCCTTGTCGGGCAAATGAAGAGCCCGGTCACCATTCGCTGGGCGCAAGAGATGGAAGACAAGAACGGCCGCTTCACCTGGGCCAACTGGGCGCCGAAGGACTGGATCGCCGCCTACAAGCGCGAGGTGGACGTGTGCCGCAAGGCCGCGCCGGCGGCAAAATACATGTGGTCGCCCAAGGGCGTCGAAGGCCTGGAGAAATACTATCCCGGAGACAACTATGTCGATGTGATCGGCCTCTCGGTGTTCGGCTTGCAGAAGAAGGACAATGACGAAGTCGGCCGCGACCGGACCTTCGAAGAGACGCTGAAACCAGGCTATGAGCGTGTCGCGAAATTCAACAAGCCGGTCGTCGTTGCCGAGTTGGGCTATGTCGGAAAGCAAGACTACGTGTCGAAATGGGCTGAGGACTCGCGCAAGTCCTATGCCGAGTTTCCGGCCCTGACCTCGGTCGTCTACTTCAACCAGAAGGAAGTCTGGCCGTGGCTGGGCGGCTATGGGCTGCCCGACTGGCGGGTAACCCAGCACGTCCTGCCGTAACGGCGCGACCACGTTCGTCCCGGCCAGACCGGGACGGGCTCCGGCTAAAAGTGTTAAAGTGTGATTGCCGCCGGGCTGGCTTGGCGGGTGGTAAAGCGTATGCGTAAATCAGTGGGCGGAGTAAAATCGTGAAAAGTGCAGTGGGGAAGTTTCTCGGAGCGGCGCTTGTCTGCTCCGTTTTTGTTGTCGGCCCGCAGGGTGCCGCAATGGCCAAGGCAGCGAACAGGATCGACGCCAAGGCGGCGAAGGCCGACGTCGTTTCCGACGAAGGCGTCTATCAGCTCTACAAGAACCGCTCATGGCGCTGGGGCAACCACGGCGCTGCGTATTTTGCGGTGCAGAAGCGGCAGTTTACAGCGTGGTCCACCAAGGGGGGCAAGAGCTATGGCGAGGGTCTCTGGTTCATGCCTGGCCACGGCAAACTGTGTTTCCGGGCAACATGGCACGGCTCGTGGGGCGCCAAGACATCCTTGAGCTGCTTCGAGCATCGCCAGGCTGGCAAGGTGATCTACCAGCGCGAATCTCCGAGCGGTACCTGGTATGAGTTCCGGAATCGCCACGGCAAATCGGACCTGCGCAATGGTGACTACGCCAGCAGGAAGGTGAAACGCTTCAAGGCGAAGCTGTAGTCGCGGACGCATCTCGACGTGCAGTAGCGCGATTGCCAAGCATGGCGATTTCGCGCAACGGTCATCGCGGCTGAAACGACCGCGTGACCGAATGCCGGGGGCTGACGGAACCATCCTGATCACGGGGGCGCGCGCTCCGGTGGCGCTGCATCTGGCGCGCCTTCTCCATGGCGCGGGCCATAGGGTGATCCTGGCCGACACGCCGGCGCGGCCGATCGCGGCGGCGAGCAGGGCCTGCGCGCGCTATCATCGATTGCCGCCGCCGCGCTTCGAGCCGCAGGCCTACTGCGAGGCGGTGGAGGCGTTGATCCGGACCGAGGGCATCAGCCTCGTCATCCCGACCTGCGAGGAAGTCTTTCACCTTGCGCTTGCCTGGCGCAACAGGACGATGCCGGCGCGATTGTTCGCCCCCGATATCGGATTGCTGGCCGAGGTCCACGACAAGCACAGCTTCATCCGGCTGGCTGAACGGCTCGGCCTGGCGGTACCGGAAACCACGCTTCTCAATTCCCGCGACGATCTGGAGGCGGTGCGTGCTGGCTCGCGCACGCTCGTCTTCAAGCCGGTCTGGTCGCGCTTTGCCAACCACGTTCTGCTGCGTCCGACGCCCGATTTCCTCGATACGATCACACCCTCACCCGCCATGCCCTGGGTGGCGCAGCGTTTTGTCGAGGGCGAGGAGATCAGCGCCTATGCGGTGGCGCGGGACGGCAGGCTGAAGGCGCTGGCGCTCTACCGCTCGCCCTATCGCGCCGGCAAGGGCGCCGGCATCTTCTTCGAGCGGGTCGAGGACGACACCGCGCGCGATCTGGTCGAGCGCATCGTCGCCGGCACCGCGTGGACCGGGCAGATCTCCTTCGACCTGATGCGCGAGCCGGATGGCCGCGTGCTGCCGCTCGAATGCAACCCGCGCGCGGTGAGCGGCCTGCATTTCTTCCGCGATCCGGCGCGCTTCGCAGATGCCCTGCTCGGCGACGGCCAGGAAATCAGGCCGGACGTCACCGCGCCGCAAACGGTGCGGCTCGCGATGTGGATTTACGGCCTGCCGGCGGCGCTGCGTTCGGGCGGGTTCGCCCGCTTTCGCCAAGCGATGCGCGAGGGCGAGGAACTGCTCGATTGGCCGGGCGATTCAGCCCCGTTAAGGGCGCAATGGCCGGCGCTGGCGGAGATCGCCGGGATGGCGTGGCGTGAGCGGATCAGCCTGCAGGCAGCGTCGACGCGGGATATCGAGTGGAACGGGCCTGCAGATTGCCGTTGACGCCGGCAGGCCAGAGGGGGGCGTGCCGGAACGCGACCTATCCTTCTTCAGCAGCAAACAATCACAGCTCGATTTCATGCACCTTCGGTTCGCTCGCCGCCGCCGGCAATTTCCCTTCCATGATCGCGGCGATGTCGCGGCGCAGGAAATCCAACGGCCCGATCACCGGCACGGCCTGCGGCGCGAAACGGGCGTTGTCACTCGCAGACTTCAGCACTCGGCGGTCCTGCTCAAGAGCGACATTGAACAATGGCTTGAAGGCCAGCGCCTTCAGTTCGCCGAGCAGGCCCTGGCGCCGGCCGATCAGCCAGCCGACGCCCTCGACGGTGCGCTCGTCGGCCTGGCGCAGATGGAAGGTGGTGGCCAAGACCAGCCCGTCCTTGCCCCAATATTCGAGCTCGGCGATGCCGGGGTGCCGGAAACGGCCGATGGTCCTTGCGCGCTCGCCTTCCAGCAGCCGGCTGATCAGGCCCTGCTGGCGGTCCTCGCCGGTATAGCTCGCCTCGACCCAGCCCTCGCCTCCCGTCACCTCGACCCGCACCAGATGGCGCTTGGAGGTGAGGCCGCGCAGCAGGCCCTTGTGGGTGAAATGGGTATGGGTGGCGTCGAGGATGTTTTCCGCCGCGTCGATCACCGTCGACTGGGTCGACGAGCGCACCCGCCGCACGATGATGTCCTTGCCCTGCATGCAGTGCAGGTAAGGCTCGCCCCGCGGCGTGCCGGACGAGATGAAGACGACGCTGTCGCGCTCGATCGCGGCATAGCGCCGGACCCGGTAATGC
>NZ_RZTO01000564.1:0-4159 GCF_003997225.1 Mesorhizobium sp. M2C.T.Ca.TU.002.02.1.1 | reverse complement strand
CTACCGGACCGTTAAGATCCGAGCGCCGCGTGACGGCGAAGCAATCAGATTTCGGGATCGCCGCGTTTCTTGCCGATCCGCCAGTAGCGCCAGGGCATGAACCAGACATAGCGCGCCGCAAGCGTCTCCGGCACGCGGTCGATGCCATGCGTCCCGAACGGCCCACAGCGCAGGACCCGGAACAGCCCCATCCAGCCACCGGCCCACAGGCCGTGACGGGCGATCGCCTCATGCGCGTATTCGGAGCAGGTCGGCAGATGCCGGCAGCTGTTGCCGACGAAGCCTGAGAGCGTCAGCTGATAGAGGCGCACGAGCGATGTGCCGAGCACGCGCCCGGGCGTCTTGCGCCAGGGCCCCGGCCAGTTGCGCCCGCTCTGGACCCGCTGGACGCCATGCATATGCCCGTGATGGTCGCCCATCGCTCCGCAGCCTGTTTCCTTGCCCGATAGATGTGGGCTTCGGCGCTGAAACGCAATGCCTTTGCCCTCAAGGTCTGGAGCGCCGGACAGGATGGCTGCCGGTCCATGGGCGATGGTGAGAAGGAAGATCGCGACAGTCATGGTAGTGTCCGCCGCGCACGGCCTCGCCGTGCCATTGGAAGGTCGCTATCCGTATCACATCGCTGAAAATGGCCAGGAACTCGTTCATGGCAGATCTCCTTCGGAACGGATTAGACCGCCGCTGGCCTTCCCTCTCAAACGAGTATAATTTCCGCGTGGGATAACTTGAGGTTATGCGACATGAAGCGTGGCCGGCTGCCGCTGACGGCGCTCAGGAGCTTCGAGACGGCCGGCCGGCATTTGAGCTTCAGCCGGGCGGCCGAGGAGCTTTACGTCTCGCAGGCCGCGATCAGCCGGCAGATCCGCGAGCTCGAGACCTTTTTGGGCAGACCGCTGTTTCTGCGCCTCCATCGCCGCGTCGAACTGACTGATGCGGGACACCGGCTGCTCGACCGATTGGTCAGGAGCTTCGACGACATCGACCGCGTGCTTTCGGAGCTCACCGCCTCGCCGGCGCAGGCGATTGTCCGCGTCAGCGTCGAGCCATCGCTTGCCGCGGTATGGCTGGTGCCGCGGCTCAATCGCTTCCGCCAGTTGCGGCCCGACATCGATGTGTCCCTCGAAGTCGATCCCCGGCCGATCGAGTTCCGCAGCGATCAGCCCGAGCTCGCCTTGCGTTTCAGCGCGCACGCCACCTCATGGCCGCGCAGCGAGGCCGAGCGCCTGGTCTCGACCGTCGATTCACCGGTGCTGTCGCCGACGCTGCTCGCCTCCGGCCCTCCCCTGGAAAAGCCGGTCGACCTTCGCCATTACACGCTGCTGCATGAGGAAAACCGCCAAGGTTGGGCGCGCTGGTTCCAGGCGGCAGGCGTGCCTGCCGATGCGGTGCCCTCGCGTGGCCCGATGCTGGCCGACATCTCGCTTTCGAAACAGGCGGCACTCCTCGGCCATGGCGTGGCGCTCGGTGATCTCTTGCAGGTCGGCGAGGAACTCGCGTCGGGCACTTTGATCAAGCCCTTCGACATCGATGTCGCTTCCGGCGCCTACTGGCTGGTGGCAAGGAGCTTGGTGGATCTGCCGGAACCCGCCAAGGCGTTCGCCGACTGGATCCGAAGCGAATTCGCTGTGGCCAGGGGAGCGGCCTAATCGCATGTCGCCCAGAAGTGTACGCGGTTCTGGGACAACGACATGCATCAAATAAAGACTTAAAGCGCGTCGCCTGAATCCGGTTCAGCGCGACGCGCTATAAGCCCGATCTTCAAGCCGCCTGCCCGGCGCGCTTCTTCTCGATCTGGCCGATCGCGTCGACCACCGCGTCGAAGGTCAGCATGGTGGAGGCGTGGCGCGCCTTGTAGTCGCGCACCGGCTCCAGATATTTGAGGTCGGCGAAGCGGCCTTCCGGCGGCGCGCCGTTCTCCTTGAGCATCTTCAGCATGGTTTCGCGCACGGCGCGCAATTCGTCGGCGCTGGCGCCGACCACATGCTGGGCCATGATCGAGGAAGAGGCCTGGCCGAGCGCGCAAGCCTTCACGTCATGGGCGAAATCGGTCACCACATCGCCGTCCATCTTGAGGTCGACGGTAACCGTCGAGCCGCACAATTTGGAATGCGCCCTGGCGGTCGCGTCGGCGTCGTCGAGCCGGCCGATCCGCCCTATGTTCCCGGCGAAGCCGAGAATTTTCGCATTGTAGACGTCGTCGATCATATTTTTCCAATCCGTCGCCGCCCAGCGAACAGGCTTTGCCGCTCTCGCGTCTTCCTTTCGCTTCGCTGTAACCATATATAATGATCGCAGTCGGGCATCGACAAGGCGATCAAAGGCCGCTGTCTTTGCTCATCTGTTCACGCCGCTTGCGGGATGGAAATGGGCGATTTTCACCCAAAAGGTCGTGGTCCGTTCAACTCGTCCCACCCTTGAGTGGGACTACGGGAGACGCCTTTATGGATGCCGTCATCAAGAAAATCATGCCCCCGTCCGACTATATGGACAAGCCCGTCACCGACCGGCCGAGCGAAGCCGAGGTCGAGGCCGCCGTGCGCACTCTGTTGCGCTGGACCGGCGACAATCCAGACCGCGAAGGCCTGGTCGATACACCCAAGCGCGTCACCAAGGCCTTCCGCGAAATGTTCAACGGCTATGACATGTGCCCGGCCGACGAGCTTGGCCGCACTTTCGAGGAAGTGGCCGGCTATGACGACCTCGTGATCGTCAAGGACATAAAATTCCATTCGCATTGCGAGCACCACATGGTGCCGATCATCGGCAAGGCGCATGTCGGCTATCTGCCGGACGGCAAGGTCGTCGGCCTGTCGAAGATCGCCCGTGTCGTCGACATCTTCGCGCATCGCCTGCAGACGCAGGAAGCGATGACCGCGCAGATCGCCGGCGTCATCCAGGACGTGCTCAATCCGCGCGGCGTCGCCGTCATGCTCGAGGCCGAGCATATGTGCATGGCCATGCGCGGCATCCGCAAGCAGGGCTCGACCACGCTGACCTCGACCTTCACCGGCGTCTTCAAGGACACGCCCGAGGAACAGGTCCGTTTCGTCACCATGGTGCGCGCAGGCGGCTGATTTGCCGGCCCTCGCCGGCCTGAACATATAAGGACCGGCGATGTCGGCAGTTGAATTCCCGAAAGCTCCGTCAGACAAGAAAGCGCTGGAGGAAGGCACCGTCCTTTCTCCGCGTTTTGACGCCGCGGGCCTCGTCACCGTCGTCGTCACCGATGCCGTCGACGGCATGCTTCTTATGGTCGCGCATATGAATGCCGAGGCGCTGGCGCTCACGCTGGAAACCGGCATCGCGCATTATTGGTCGCGTTCGCGCAATGCGCTCTGGAAGAAGGGCGAGACCTCGGGCAATCTCCAGCGCGTCGTCGAGATGCGCACGGATTGTGACCAGGACGCGATATGGTTGAGCGTCAAAGTGTTGGGCCACGACGCAACTTGTCATACCGGCAGACGTTCCTGCTTTTATCGGACGGTGGGGCTGAGTGACGGCAGGGCGACCCTTGCCGACGACGGCAGCAGGCCGCTGTTCGATGCGGACCAAACGTATCGGAAGCCTCTGTGAACCGTTCAATATTCAAAAACCACTCATATTCATTATTCTCAAACGTCCTTGTGGTACAAGGGATATGGGACATGGGAGATCGTGATGCTCGAATGGGCGTCATTGCGCAGCAGACCTGACGTTCGGGAGGCCAACGGCCCCGCATCGTCCGGCGGCTTGCCCGATCCGAAGCCTGGCAGGAAAACCGGCATCTCGCTGGCGCTGGGCGGCGGATGCGCCCGCGGCTGGGCTCATATCGGCGTGCTGCGCGCGCTCGACGAGGCCGGCATCGAAGTGTCGATGATCGCCGGCACCTCGATCGGCGCGCTGGTCGGCGGCTGCTACCTTGCCGGCAAGCTCGACGAGCTGGAAGAGTTTGCCAGAAGCCTGACCAAAAGGCGCATCTTCGGCCTTCTCGATCTCAATCTGCGCGGCAGCGGCCTGTTCGGCGGCATGAAGCTCGACCAGCGCCTGCGCGAGCACCTCGACGGCGCCCGCTTCGAGGACTTGCCCAAACCTTTCGTCGCTGTCGCTTCCGAAATCCGCACCGGCCATGAGATCTGGCTGTCGAGCGGCTCGCTCGTCACCGCCATGCGCGCTTCCTATG
>NZ_RZTO01000563.1:0-4163 GCF_003997225.1 Mesorhizobium sp. M2C.T.Ca.TU.002.02.1.1 | reverse complement strand
TTCCGCTGACCACCCAGATCGGCCTGGTGCTTTTGTGGGTCGCGGCCCTCGTCACGCTCTACACCGGCTATGATTATTTCCGCGCCGGCCTCAAGCACATCATGGACGAGTGAGATGTCCACGAAGCTCATCTATTTCGCCTGGGTACGCGAGCGGATCGGCAAGCCGGAAGAGGATGTCGAATTGCCTTCCGGCATCGAGACGGTCGCCGACCTGCTGCGCTGGCTGAAGTCGCGCGGCGAGGAGTATGAGAACGCGCTGCAGTATCCGGACGTCATCCGCGTCGCCATCAATCAGGAACATGTCGGCCACCGCGAGAAGATCGCCGGCGCGCGCGAGATCGCGCTGTTTCCGCCGATGACCGGGGGCTGAGATGGCCGGCGTTGTGCCCGCCATCCGCATCCAGCGCGAGGACTTCGACATCGCCGCCGAGATCGCCGGCCTGACCAGGGCGCGCTCCGATATCGGCGCTGTGGTCACTTTTTCCGGCCTTTGCCGCGACGAGCGGGGCGCGCTGTCGGCGCTCGAGCTCGAGCACTATCCCGGCATGGCAGAGGCCGAGATCGGCCGCATCGCCGCCGAGGCGACCGAGCGCTGGCCGCTGCAGGGGCTCACCGTCATCCATCGGCATGGCAAGATAGCGCCGGGCGAGAACATCGTGCTGGTGGTCGCGGCCTCGTCGCACCGGCAGGCGGCCTTCGAAGCTGCGAATTTCCTGATGGATTATCTGAAGTCGCGCGCCCCCTTCTGGAAGAAGGAACATCGCGCAGACGGCACCGAGGGCGGCTGGGTAGAGGCCAAGGAAGCCGACGATCGCGCGGCGGACCGCTGGAAGAAACAGGGCGAATGATGCATGTCGCCCAGAGTGCGCAGCGGTTCTGGGGCAACGGCATGCATCAGAAAAAACTCCCGTTCGGCCATCGAACGACCGCAATCCTTCCCAAGCCTGGCGGTTGGTTTGATTTGCTTGGCGGAGCAGGGTCATGCTGGACCGCATCGCGGAGTTCTTCATCTTCGGGCTGGTGCCGCTGGTCGTCGGCGTGCTTGCCGTGCCGGAAGTGACTAAGGCCGGCGAGAAGACGATCGCGGGCGAGGTGACCTATCGCGAGCGCATCGCCCTGCCGCCGGATGCCGTGCTTGTGGTCGAGCTCGCCGATGTCTCGCTGGCCGATGCGCCGGCGACCGTGATCGCCAAGCGCAGGATAGCGCCCACCGGCCAGGTGCCGATCAAATTCGACATCGGTTTCGACCCCAAGGCAATCCAGAAGGACCGGACCTACGCTCTGCAGGCGCGTATCACGATCGGCGAACGACTGATGTTCATCACCGATACAAGCCGCCAGCTCGATCCGCTGGCCGGCAAGCCGCAGAGCATCGTGTTGAAACGCGCCAATTGACCCCACCGCCGCAACCGCCTAGGTTCCCTTGAAAATGGGGATGGGGTTCCCCCGAAACCGCCCTTGTGGCTGATGACTCCTGCCAGGCGTGCTCTTGCGCGGCAGGATTTGTTTTCCCGCTCGTATCATGCCTGATTTCGTGAAGTGATTCCGGTACGGAATCGCGTTTGGAAAGGCATTGAAGCGATGACCCTTGCGGCTTGCGCCCTGGTCCTGATCGGCGGTTTCCTCGGCGGCGTTTCCCGCTTTTTCCTGTCCGGCGTGGTCGGCCGCGGCGTCGGCGAGACCTTTCCCTGGGGCACGCTGGCGGTCAACGTCTCCGGCGCCCTTGCCATCGGCGCCTTCGCGGGTGCTGCGCGCTCGGTCGGCGGTGTCTTCGCTAGCGATCTCGTGCGCGACCTGATCGTCGTCGGCCTGTTCGGCGGCTACACCACCGTGTCGTCCTTCTGCCTGCAGACGCTGAACCTCGGGCTCGACGGTGAAGGGCGGCTCGCCGCCTTCAACGTCGTCGCTTCGTCGGCGCTGTGCGTGCTGTTCGTCGCCCTCGGCTTTTGGGCGGTGGTCTGGGTGGTTGGTTCAACCACCTGGGTGGTTGGTTCAGCCACCGGGGCTGCGGGCTGAGCGATGGTGGACAGGCAGACGGCGATGCGGCTTTATCTGGCGGTCGGCTGTGGCGCCGCTGTGGGCTCCCTGACCCGCTTCCTGTCGGGCTACGTCATCGTCTCGCTGCTCGGCCTGAACGCGCTTTGGTCAACCGCTTTCGTCAATGTCGTCGGCTCCTGGGTCATCATGGCCTTCGCCACGATGACCGGGCCGGACGGCCGCCTGATGGTCAGCCAGGCTGCCCGCAATTTCGTCATGGCCGGCTTTTGCGGCGGGCTCACCACGTTTTCGGCAATGAGCCTCGATACCTTCCTCCTGCTGTTTCAGGGCGACTGGCCGCTGGCCGCGACCTATCTCATCAGTGTCGTCGGGCTGTCGCTGGCCGCCGCATGGCTGGGCTATCTCATGGCGTCCAGGCTCAATCGTTTGCCGGTCGAAGGTGATCGGGCTAAAAAGAGATCAGGGAGAAGAGAAGATGGAACTTCCCGCGCAATGCGCGCTGCTCAGGATCTTCTTCGGCGAGGACGACAGGGCCGCTGACGGCAAGCCGCTGCACGAGGCGATCGTCATCAAGGCGCGCGAGGCGGGCATGGCCGGCGCCACGGTGCTGAGAGGTCCGCTCGGCTTCGGCCGTTCCAGCGTGCTTCACACCGCCAAGATACTGCGCTTGTCGCAGGATCTGCCGATTGTCGTCGAGATCGTCGACGCGCCGGAGAAGATCGATGCGCTGATCCCGGAGATCAAGGCGCTGACCAAGACAAAGAGCTGCCTGATCACCAGGGAGAAGGTCGAGGTCATCCGCTACGGCGACGGGGACTGAACCCGCCGTCTTCCGTCACCCCGCCACGAAGCCGGCGGCCGATCGTCCCTTCGTCGAAGATACCGGCGGAAAAGAGCTTCATGGCCTCTATCGCCAAGTCCGACGCCTCGGGACTGCCTATGACGATGCCGCGTTCCTCGCAGACCTCGTCATAGATACGCTTCAACAGGGCGAGGTCGTCCGGATAGGCAACGCCACTTTCAGAAACATGAGGCTTGATCATGCTTCCCTCCCTCAGTTCGGGCGGAAGCGCGGTGGTCGCTCACAGCCGGCGACGCCCTTGGCCATCTGTCGCCGATGCCGCTGAACCTAGGGTGTTCGGCGGCTTTGTCCACCTGTAAAGCAAAGAGGCGACCCGGTGCTGCCGGGCCGCCTCCATGTCTTGAACCGGGATTTGAGGGCCTCAGCCGACGATCTCTGTATCCGAGAACCAGTACTTGATCTCCTGCGCGGCGGTCTCCGGCGCGTCCGAGCCATGCACCGAGTTTTCGCCGATCGACAGCGCGTGCACCTTGCGGATGGTGCCCTCGGCGGCGTTGGCCGGGTTGGTGGCGCCCATCACTTCACGGTTCCTGGCGATGGCGTTCTCGCCCTCCAGCACCTGCACGATGGTGGGCGCCGACGACATGAATTCCACCAGCTCGCCGAAGAACGGGCGATCCTTGTGGACCGCGTAGAAGCCTTCGGCCTCGCGGCGGCTCATCCACACACGGCGCGATGCGACGACGCGCAGGCCGGCGTCTTCCAGCATCTTGGTGATGGCGCCCGTCAGGTTGCGCCGGGTCGCGTCCGGCTTGATCATGGAGAAGGTGCGTTCGATCGCCATAGGGTCGTCCTTGTTCTTGGGAATGGAAATTGGGGTGGCGGGCTCTATACAAGCCGCCCGGCGGCTTGCCAAGGGGAGGCGGGTTCTGGCCAAGGAGAACCCTTTGCGGGATAATTGAAGCAAGTCTCCCGAAAGCGGGAACCGGTTTCGGGATAAAGACATGCGCAAAATCAAAAACCTGAAGCGCAAGGAGCGAATCTGAAAGATCGCGACGCGCTTTAGGCGGCTGCGAACATGCTTCGCACGGAATCCGGGGCGTTGCGGCAGCGGAGCCCGAGGCGATGAACTGGCCTTATCTCAGGCGCGGCGATATCTGCGGCATCATTGTCATGGCGGTGGTTCTTGCCGCGATCGTCTTGGTCGGGCTGCTCTTTCCACGGCTCGGACAGCAGAATTTCGGCTTCGGCCCGGAATGGCAATGTATCCGGATGGAAAAGGGCGACCCGATCTGCGTCAAGCTGGTCGAGAAGGACGCGTCGACCAGGGAGCGCCGGAAATAGACGCTAAAGCTCGATCT
>NZ_RZTO01000562.1:0-4167 GCF_003997225.1 Mesorhizobium sp. M2C.T.Ca.TU.002.02.1.1 | reverse complement strand
GCTCTGGGCGTGGGGCCTTTACTCCTTGGAGAGTGAAATGAAACCGCTTTTTTCTTCCCTGAGATCAGGGCTTCTGGTCCTGGGCCTCGTTACCGGCGTGACCGCGCCGTCGGTCGCGGGACCGATCCTGCAGCCCGATCTCGGCGTTGCGACGAATACCGCCGCGCCGAACATCATTCCCGTGCGCGACGGCTGGGCCGGCAACAACAACGGCGGCAGCTTCCAGGATTGGCGTTGGCGTCACCGCGGCGGCGACTTCAGATGGCGTGGCGGCGACCGTCGCTTCTCGCGCCACTGGGACGGCGGCGGCGACTGGCGCTGGCGGCATCACCACCGCCGGCACTTCCGAGGCGGCGACGCGGCGATCCTGGGGCTGGGCCTCGGCCTTGGCCTGGGCAGCATGGCCTACGGCAACTACTATGACCCGTACTATTACGATCCCTATCCGCACTACGTCCAGCCACGGCGCATCTACCGGACCGAGCGGCTGTCCAGCGCGCATGTCCGCTGGTGTTATGACCGCTACCGGTCGTATCGCGCCTGGGACAATACTTTCCAGCCCAACTACGGTCCTCGCAAGCAATGCTGGTCGCCCTATAGCTGAGCGGCCCGCCAGCACGGACAGAGAAACGGCGCCTTCGCGGGCGCCGTTTCTCTTTTGCGGCGACCTGTGCTCGCCACCGGCCGATAACCCTAAATTCATCGGCCGCGGCTATTCATCCATGCCGATGTCGCCCAATATGACGATTCGCGCGAACGGAGTGCGAGACGTGCTCGCCATGGCCGAAGACGAACACAGAAACCAACACAGGCAACGCGTGCTGAAGGGCGCGGCGATCCTGACCGGCATCAACAATTCCGAAGTGCGATGCACGGTGCGCAACATGCATTCGAACGGCGCGGAGCTGAAAGTGCCGATCGACGCGCGCGTGCCGGACGAATTCCTGCTCTACGTGCCGATCGACGGCATCGGCTACAAGGCGGTGGTGCGTTGGCGCCGCGAGGACCGCATCGGCGTGGAGTTCACCGGCACCGAGCCCAAGCCGCATTGGCACTACGGCTGAACTGCAGCGATTGGCCTTACCGGCGAGGAAAAAAGACCGGCGGATCGCTCCGCCGGCCCGTCAGATGCATAACGAAGTCGAAAATTAGTTCTTGGCCTTGTCGACCAGCTTGTTCTTGGCGATCCACGGCATCATCGCGCGCAGCTTGGCGCCGACCTCTTCGATCTGGTGGCCGTCGTTCATGCGGCGGATACCCTTGAAGCGCGACAGGCCGGCCCGGTATTCCTGCATCCATTCCGAGGTGAACTTGCCGGTCTGGATGTCCTTCAGGATGCGCTTCATCTCCGCCTTGGTCTCGGCGGTGATGATGCGCGGACCCGAGACGTATTCGCCCCATTCGGCGGTGTTCGAGATCGAGTAGTTCATGTTGGCGATGCCGCCTTCATAGATCAGGTCGACGATCAGCTTCACCTCGTGCAGGCATTCGAAATAGGCCATCTCCGGCGCGTAGCCGGCTTCCACCAGCGTCTCGAAGCCGGCACGGATCAGCTCGACCAGGCCGCCGCACAGCACAACCTGCTCGCCGAACAGATCGGTCTCGCATTCCTCGCGGAAGTTCGTCTCGATGATGCCGGAGCGGCCGCCGCCGACGCCGCAGGCATAGGAGAGCGCGAGGTCGAGCGCGTTACCCGAAGCGTCCTGGTTGACGGCGACCAGGCACGGCACGCCGCCGCCCTTCTGGTATTCGCCGCGCACCGTGTGGCCCGGGCCCTTCGGCGCGATCATGACGACGTCGACCGAGGCCTTCGGCTCGATCAGGCCGAAATGCACGTTGAGGCCGTGCGCGAAGGCGATCGCGGCGCCGTCACGGATGTTCGGCGCAATCTCGTTCTTGTAGATGTCGGCCTGCAATTCATCGGGCGTCGCCATCATCATCAGGTCGGCCCATTTGGCGGCGTCCGCCACGCTCATGACCTTGAGGCCGTCGGCCTCGACCTTCTTGGCGGTCGCCGAGCCGGCCTTGAGACCGATGGCGATCTCCTTGACGCCGGAATCCTTGAGGTTGAGCGCATGCGCCCGGCCCTGGCTGCCATAGCCGATGATAGCAACCTTCTTGCCCTTGATGAGATTGAGATCGGCGTCACGATCGTAATAGACACGCATTTGGTGTTCCTTCCCTTTTGAAGATCAGAGGCTTTGCAGCCGGTTGTTTGCTCCGAAGAGAGCGAGAAACTGTTGCGTCGCGCGGCGGGCATCGCCGCCGATCGTCGCCTCAGTCAATTCCACCCGATCGCCGAGCAGCAGACGGATCTGCACGTCGCGACCGACCAGGCCGAAAAAAGTCCGGAACGCCGTCTCGGCGTCCTCGAAATCGAGCAGTCGGGCCTGCCGGCCGGCTTCGAGCACCGGCTTCAGCCGTCTGGCAAGCGCGAAGCGGCCATTCTGCAGCACGATGGCGCCGAGGTCATCCTTCCCGGAGCCGGCATGGCCGACCGCCACGCGGTTGAGCGCGATCGACGTATCGCTGGAGATCACCTTGAGCCAGTCAAAAGCGAAGCGTTCGAGGCTTGCTGTCAGCGACGCGAGGTCGAGACCCTTGCGATCGACCGGTGTCACACGCACCTTGGAGGCCTGCCACTGCACCGTCGCCGTCAGCAGCCCGTCGCGGTCGCCGAACCATTTGTAGAGCGTTTCCTTGGAACAACTGGCCCGCCGCGCCACCGCGGTCATGGTGAGGTTGTCGCCCTCCTCCACCAGCAGGCGAAGCGCCGCGTCCAGAACGGCCTGCTGCCGCTCCGTCAGCATTTCGCTTGTGTCGATGTCGGCGCCTGCCTGCAGCACAATCTTTCCCGTTTCTCCGGTCACCCAGAGGCGTACCGTACGTTACGGTTCGGCTTATTGCGGATTCCGGTTTCCGACGCAAGGGCCATGGCGCGAGAAATGACCCGGCGGAGCGGCCAAAGGCTCACAAGCTAGTCGCTGGCCGGCGGGTCGCGCAGCTGTCCGAGCAGGCTGGCCAATGTCTTCAGTTCCTCGGCCGAAAGCCTGTCGCCCATCAGTTCCGCGATCGAAGCGCCGTAGACGGTCCAGATGCGGCGGCGCATTTCCCGGCCGCTTGTCGTGATGCGGACGGTCTGCCCGCGTCCGTCATCCGAGACAGGCAGCTTTTCCACCAGGCCATCCGCCTCCAGGCGGGCGAGCAGCCTTGAGACGCCGTACTGCGCCAGGAGAACGCGGCCGATCAGCTCGAACGGCCTGAGCCCGCCCTCGCCTGCTTCGGCAAGCTCGTGCAGCACGTCATACCAGGCGAGCGGCGGCAGGCCGTTTGCCTTCAGCGCGTTCTCGGTCCTCTCGACCAGCTGGCGCGAGACGCGCACGAGGCGCGCCCAGGCGACGACAGCCTCGGGTGATGGGGATTTTCTCGTCATCGGCACATTCTATTAGGTAGATGCAATTGCATCAAGCTTGACGATCGATGCAAATGCATTCATATAGATGCAATTGCATCGACAAGGAGTTCTCCGATGAAACATGAAATCTGCAAGATCGCCGATATCCCGCAAACCGGCAGCCTGGTCGCGCCCTTCTTTGGCCGCGAGGTCCATGTCTGGCGCAGCGGCGACCGCATCCGCGCGGCGGCCAATGTCTGCCTGCATTTCGGCGGACCGCTGGACTGCAAGGACGGCGCTTTTGTCTGCCAATGGCATGGCGCGAAATTCGACATGGACAATGGCGAGCGTCTCGAAGGACCGGCGCCGAAGGGTTCCCGCCTGATGTTCCTGTCGACCCGCGTCGAAGACGGCGCGCTGAACTATGTCTGGGGAGAGTGAGATGACCGCCAGCCTCACCCTCGTCAGCCATCACCTCTGCCCCTACGTCCAGCGCGCCGCGATCTCGCTCGCCGAAAAAGGCGTGGCGTTCGAACGGACCTATGTCGACCTTTCCAACAAACCGGAATGGTTCAAAGCCGTCTCGCCGCTCGGCAAGGTACCGTTGCTGCGCGTCCGGCACGGCGATGCGGAGGAAGTGATCTTCGAATCCGCCGTCATCCTCGAATTCCTCGAGGAGACCGAGGCCAATCCCTTGCACCCGGCCGATCCGCTGGCGCGGGCCAGGCATCGCGCCTGGATCGAATTTGGATCGGCCATCCTCAATGCCATCG
>NZ_RZTO01000561.1:0-4179 GCF_003997225.1 Mesorhizobium sp. M2C.T.Ca.TU.002.02.1.1 | reverse complement strand
GGCAAGCCATGATCCTCGATCCGATCCTGGATGTCTTCCGCGGCAAGGCGGTCACCATACCGCCGCTCGACGGCGCCTTCCGTCCCAACACGCGGCTGGACGACCTGCCTGCCTTCGCCGAACTGACGGAACCGGACAACCTGCTGGCGGCCGACGGGCGTCTGCTTGTCTCCAGCGGCAACGCCATCCTGGCGGTTGCGGCCGGTTCCGAGCCCATCGTGGTCGAGACCTTTCAATCTTCCGTCACCGCGCTGGCGCTGTCGCGAGCGGGCGAACTCACGGTCGGATTGGAAAGCGGCAAGCTGCTCATTGCCGGCAAGGAGGTTTCGCTGCCGGCCGGGATACGCTGCATCACGGCGCTCGCCTATGCGGATGACGGCACGCTGTGGCTGGCCAATGGCTCCAGTGAGCACGCGCCGTCGCAATGGGCGGCCGACTTGATGAAGAAGGGCGCGTCCGGCTCGCTTTGGGCGCGGCCGGCCGGCGGAGATTTTCGCAAGGCGGCCGACGGCATCGCTTTTCCATACGGGCTCTATCCTGCCGGCGGTGATGTGGTGGTCAGCGAGAGCTGGCGCCATCAACTGGTCCGCTTCAGCGCGACCGGCAATCGCGCCACGGTGCTGACGCATCTTCCCGGCTATCCTTCGCGACTAGCGCCGGCCGGCGACGGCGGGGCGTGGCTGACGCTGTTTGCGCCGCGCAACCGGCTGATCGAATTCGTGCTGCAGGAAACGCATTATCGCCAGGACATGATCGACCAGGTGCCGCCGGCCTACTGGATCGCGCCGGCGCTGGCCTCCAACCGCAGCTTCCTCGAGCCGCTGCAATGCGGCGGCATCCGCACCATGGGCATCCACAAGCCGTGGTCGCCCAGCCGCTCCTACGGGCTCGTAGTCAGGCTCGACCGGGACATGCAGCCGCAATTCAGCCTGCACAGCCGCGCCAACGGCACGCGCCACGGCATCTGCAGCGTCGCGGAAAAGGACGGCCGCCTGTTCGTCGCCTCGAAGGGCGGCGATTGCGTGCTGGCGCTCGAAGCAATCACGGGAGGTTTCTGATGGAACCGATCGTTCGTCTGGAGGACGTGACGAAAACCTACCGCGGCGTGCCGGCGGTGAAGAACGTCACGTTCGATCTGAGGAAAGGCGAGATCCATGCCCTGCTCGGCGAAAACGGCGCCGGCAAGTCGACGCTGACCAAGATCATCGCCGGCGTCGTCGACGCCACTTCGGGCAGGATGTTCCACAAGGGCGTCGAGACGGCCTACGCCTCGCCGCATGCAGCACTTGAAGCGGGCATCGCCATGGTGTTCCAGGAGACCAGCCTGGTGCCGTCGATGACGGTGGCGCAGAACCTCTATCTCGGCACGGAGAAATTCCTCAACCGGCTGCGCGGCACCTATATCTCGGCGCAGCAATTCCTGCAGTCGCTGAACTTCCCGGTCGACCCGAACGCGATGGTGGCCACGCTGGGCGCCGCCAAGCGGCAGATGGTCGAGATCGCCCGCGCCGTCCACCACAATGCCGACATCATCATCTTCGACGAGCCGACGGCGACGCTGACGCCGGAGGAGAAGCGCCATTTCTTCGCGCTGATCCGGAGACTTAAGGCACGAGGCGTGTCGATCGTCTTCATCAGCCACGCGCTGGAAGAGGCGCTGATGATCGCCGACAGGATCACCATTTTGCGCGACGGCGAGCTGGTGATCACCGACGAGACATCGGCCTTTGATCGCGACAGGATCGTCGCGGCCATGGTCGGGCGCTCGCTGACGGGGCAGATCTACCGCCAGCGCGACGAGACGAAGTTGCGCAAGGCGGGCAAGAAGGTGCTGTCCGTGCAGGACATCTCGATGAGCAACATCGTGCGCAACAATTCCTTCTCGATCTTCGAGGGCCAGATCACCGGCGTGTTCGGCCTGATCGGGTCGGGCCGCACCGAGACCTTCAAGATCGTCTCGGGCATCTACAAGCGCGACTTCCTGCGCGGTGGCGCGATCGAGCTCGACGACAAGCCGGTACGCTACCTGGTGCCGAGCGAAGCGGTTGCCGACGGCATCGTCTACGTCACCGAGGACCGCAAGAGCGAAGGCATTTTCGAGACGATGGGCATCGCCGAGAACCTGTTCGGCGGCCTGCTCGCCGCGGGTCGCGAAAAAGCCTGGGTGATCAACCAGCAGGAGATGCGGCAGCTTTCCGCCGAATGGACGAAGACGCTCAACATCAAGGCGATCAACGACAATGCCCGCGTGGTCGAGCTTTCCGGCGGCAACCAGCAGAAGGTGGTGATCGGCAAGGGCCTGGTGCAGCAGCCGCGCATCGTCATCTTCGACGAGCCGACGCGCGGCGTCGACGTCGGCGCCATCGCCGAGATCCACCAGATCATCAACCGGCTGGCCGACGAGGGCCTCGCCGTCGTCGTCATCTCGTCCTACCTGCCCGAGATCATGAACCTGTCGGATCGGATTCTGGTCTGCCGCCAGGGCCGCATCGTCGAGGAGTTCTCGCCGGCGGAGGCGACAGAGGAGAAGATCATGTATGCGGCGGTGCACTAGGGTGTGGCTGGCGGGCACTTCGACAATTGGCCGGAGCCTCCGCGACGTCGTCATCCACGGGCGGAGCAAGGAGCGAAGCGACGCGCGCAGACCCGAGGATCCATTCCGTGACTTTCGAGCGCCGCAACAGTGCAGAATTTTTTTGCTCCGCTGCACTCCGTGGCTGAGGTCACGGAATGGATCCTCGGGTCTCCGCGACGCCGCTTCGCGGCTGCTCCGCCCGTGGATGACGAAACTGAGGGGGCGGCTCCCACGATCTCTTGCCAGCGCATCAATTGCCAAGTCATCTAAGGCAGTTAGTGCCATTTCTGGTAGGTCCGATTCAACGACCTATTCCATCAATTCACTGAAAGGATCAAACCATGGCCACCACGAAACTTCTAACCGATGCCGAGGTCGAAAAGATCCCGGCGGTGAAGGCCGTGTTCGACGATATCCGGGCGACGCGGAAATCCGACTTCGTCAACAATTTCTGGCGCGGGCTGGCCAACGATCCGGCGTCGCTGAAGCGGGTGTGGGAGCAGCTCAAGGCGGTGATGGTCGCCGACAGCGCCATCGACCCGCTGACCAAGGAAATGATCTATATCGCTGTCTCGACCGCCAACGGCTGTTCCTACTGCGTCCATTCGCATACGGCCGCCGCGCGGGCCAAGGGCATGACAGACGCGCAGCATGGCGAGCTTGTGTCGATCATTGGGCTGGCCGGCCAGACCAATCATCTCGTCACCGCCATGCAGATCCCGCTCGATCCGCAGTTCGAGGTGAAGTGAAGCGCGGCTTGTACTGTTTAAGAACTACCATTCTGGCTAAAATTGTAAGAATGGTCATCGCCGAGTTTTAGGAAATTGACCCTAAGCAGCTATGGAAGAGATGCTAGGGGTCGATAATGTCGGCGATATTCAATAGAAACACTCTTCTGGCGATAGTGCTCGCGATGCTGACTGTCGCGGGCTTCTGGCTGTGGAACCAACCCAAGCAGCCAGCACAACTCCCGACCTTTGGCAGCAGTGTAGCGAAATCGCTTGATGAAGGGGTCGCTCGCTACGGTGTCGAGGGCTTTCACAAGAAGAACGAGCAGGAATTTCTGGACGCTCTGGCAAACTTTCAAAAGAACGGCCCTAAAGCGCCCGGCACGCCGCAATAGAGCTTTCACACCGGCCGATACACCTTCTCCGCCGTGTTCCAGAAGATATCCGCCTCGGCCTTCGCGCCGTGCCTGGCGACTGCGGCGCGGTGTGCCTTGATCAGTTCGGCGTGGCTGGTCCACAGCTTCTCGATCGGGAAGTTCGAGCCGAACATCAGCCGGTCGCTGCCGAGGATTTCTATCGCGTTGTCGACGATGTAGGCGATGAGATCCGGGTCGTTGCGGTGAACGAAAGTGCCGAGCCCCGAGAGCTTGGCGTAGAAATTGGGCGCCGCCGAAAGCGTGCGCAGCCCCGCCTTCCATGCTTCAGTGGTCTCCGGCTCCGTGCCGGTCAGCATGCCGGCATGGGTGAGGATGAAATTCGTCTGAGGGTTTTCGCCGACCAGCGTCAGTCCGTCCTTCATCTGCGCGGGAAAAAGCTGCAGGTCGAAGGCGAGGCCGTAATCCTTCAGCCGCGCCACATTGGCGCGAACCTTCGGAT
>NZ_RZTO01000560.1:0-4199 GCF_003997225.1 Mesorhizobium sp. M2C.T.Ca.TU.002.02.1.1 | reverse complement strand
AGGCGAGCTTCTCTTTGAGAAACGCCATCGTCCGGCCCCAAGCGAGATCGGCGGCCTTCTTGTCATAGCGCGCGGCCGACGTGTCGTTGTTGAAGGCGTGATTGGCGCCCTCATAGACATAGACCTTGTATTCGACATGCGCGGCGTCCAAGGCCTTCTTATAGGCATCGATGCCGGCATTGGTGCGCGTATCGAGCCCGGCATAGTGAAGGAGCAGCGGCGCCTTGATCTTCGCGGCGTCCTCGGCCCTGGGCTGCATGCCGTAATAGGCGACGCCGGCGCTGAGGTTGGGCGCATGGACGGCAAGCTGGTTGACCGCGCCGCCGCCCCAGCAGAACCCGACCGCCCCGACCTTGCCGTTGCCATCCTTGAGGCTCTTGAGGTAGGCGACCGTCGCCACGCCGTCGGCCGCGACCTGGCCGGAATCGAGCTTGCTGAACATGTCGCGTGCCTTGTCCTCGTCGGACGGCGTGCCGCCAAGCGGCGACAGGAAGTCCGGCGCCAGCGCGACGAATCCCTCCAGCGCCACGCGCCGGGTGACATCGCGGATATGCGGGTTCAGTCCCCGGTTCTCGTGGATGACGATGACGGTGCCGAGCTTGCCCTGCTGGTCGGCCGGCTTGACCAGATAGGCTTTCATCTCACCGCTCGAGCCGGGATATGTGATGTCCTCGCCCTTAACGCGGCTGTCGTCCTCGGCGACGATCGCGGCCTGGGCCGAGTTGGCCGCCAGCATCGGCGCGATCGCGGCCGCCGCGGCGCCCGAGCCCGCCAGCTTCGTCAACTGCTCCATGAAGCGGCGGCGGTCGAGCGTCAGATGCGTGTATTCGTCATAGGCATCGATCATCGCCTGAGTGATGACAGGCTGAGTGATGACAGGCTGAGTGATGACAGGCTGCGTGGTGACGGGCTTGGCGTCGGCTTCGGTCATGGCTGTCCTCGAGGATTGGCGGTGATCCGCAAGATAGGGTCGAGAATCGCACGGTCCAGTCACGCCCCGGATGACGATCCCCATGGAGATGGAGCCGGCCCGCCGCACGCCGACAGGCCCGCTTGATTCATCACGTTTTGGTTATTTCAAAAAGGCTTGACGATGCTGTCACATTAGGACGCGAAGTTGCGCGGCGCCGCCTTGCCTATACGAATGACGAAAGGGGAATGCCATGAACGTCCAGGACATCATCAACACCGTTTCCTCGAAGGCCGGCCTTGACGAGCCCACCACCGAAAAGGTTGTCGGCACCGTCTTTTCCGTTCTGGAGCACGAGGCGGAAGGCACCTCCGTTTCGTCTTTCTTCGCCCGGATTCCCGGCGCCGACGCGCTGGCCCAGAAATATGACGTGATGGCCGCCGGCGCGGCCAATTCGGGCGGTGGCCTTTTGTCGTCGCTGCAAGGGGCGCTTGGCGGCGTGCTCGGCGAAAAGGCCGGCGCCCTGATCAACGGCGTCGCCGCCCTCAAGGCGTCCGGCCTCGACATGGCCCAAATCCGTCAGGCCGGCGAGACCCTGATCAAGCAGGCCGAGGCCGCCGCCGGGCCTGACCTGACCAATCAGGTGCTGGACCAGGTGCCCAGCTTGCGGGGCCATCTCGGACTCTAAGGCATTCCGCACCGGTCTTGCCGGATCAGGCCATTCGGCGACCAGACTGATTGCCTGTGCCACCCGCATCCGGAGGCGGATCGCACGGGAAATCAATCTGGCGCGACCAGGAATATCGATATTTTAGAACTATAGTACATGCTCCGGAAACCATGCTCATGGCTTCCGAGGCTCCCGTTAATTGCCATTAACCACCTATTAGAAGTTGCATACGATTGTGCTGATTGAACTATCGGTATCCGCATTGGGGGCGGCTGCCTTTCATCGCCTGTGTCAAACCCCTCGCCCGGATATGGCAATCGGCCGTTCGCGCTGACGGACGCCGGGCGGCCGTTTGATGAGGCAAGAAGGTTCGGCACCTCCGAAAACGAAGAGGCTACCCGGCCATGATGCGCGTCATCTCCTGCGTGACGGTCGATCATAATTTATGGCTCGTCCTCGTCGCGGCGCTGGTCTGCGCCGCCGGCTGCTGGGCGACCATCAGGCTCTTTCCTGCGGGCGCATGAGGCCGAGGGGCTGCAGCAAGTCGGCTGGCATTTCCTGACCTCGGTCTGCGCCGGATCATCGATCTGGTGCACGCATTTCATCGCCATGCTGGCTTACGATCCCGGCGCCCCGATCACCTTCGACCCGGTGCTGACGATCGCCTCGCTCTTTATTGCCATCACCGGCACGGCCGCCGGCTTCATCGCGGCGACGGCCCACGCTCCGCGCATCGCCCCGATCGTCGGAGGCGTCATCGTCGGCCTGGCGATTTCCGGCATGCACTACACCGGCATGGCCGCCTATCATGTCGACGGCATCGTCGAATGGAACACGACCTATATTGCCGCCTCTGTCCTGCTCTCCGTGGTCTTTGCCTGCCTCGCCGTCAGCGTCGCCCTGAACGAACGGTTGTCCGGCCGCAACTATTGGGCCGCGGCCGTCCTGGTGCTGGCCATCGTCAGCCTGCATTTCACCGCAATGGCGGCGGTGCAGGTGACGCCGTTGGTGACACGCGGCGCCGCCACCGATTCGCTGGCCTTGCATGCGATGGCGCTCGGCGTCGCCGTTGCCGGCCTGATCATCATCGGCACCGGCCTTGCCAGCTATCTGATCGACGACCGGACGCGCACGGAGGCCTTTCAACGCCTGCATCATCTGGCGATGAACGACACGCTGACCGGCCTGCCCAACCGCGCCAACTTCAACGATCATCTCGACCGCGAGATCGACCGCGCCGGCGAACTTGGCGGCAAGGTCGCGGTGGTCGGCATCGATCTCAACCGCTTCAAGGAGATCAACGACATCTGGGGTCATGGCGCCGGCGACCAGACCTTGAAGGACCTGGCCGAGCGCATGGGCGCGCTGCTGCAGGAAGGCGAATTCGTCGCCCGTCTCGGCGGCGACGAGTTCGCCGGCGTCAAGCGTATGAAGAGCCAGTCGGACCTTGTCGATTTCATTTCGCGCCTTGAAGCGGCGCTCTTCGCGCCGGTCAGGATCGGCGATATCGAGACCGCCACCGGCGCCAGCCTCGGCGTCGCCATCTATCCCAACGATGCGCACAACCGCGAGACGCTGGTCAACAATGCCGACCTCGCCATGTATCGCGCCAAGGCGAACATAACGCAGAACGTCTGCTTCTATGAGCAGGCCATGGACGAGGCCGTCCGTGCCAACCGGACTTTAGCCAACGACCTGCGCGACGCCGTCGAGAACGGCCAGCTCGACCTCCACTACCAGGTCCAGACGTCGGTCTCGACCGGCGATATCCGCGGCTATGAGGCGCTGCTGCGCTGGAAGCATCCGACCAGGGGCAACATTTCCCCGGCCGAGTTCATTCCGCTGGCCGAGGAGAACGGGCTCATCCTGCCGCTCGGCGAATGGGTGCTGCGCACCGCCTGCGCCAAGGCCGCCTCTTGGGATCATCCTTACAAGGTCGCGGTCAATCTCTCTCCGGTCCAGTTCGCCCATGCCGACCTGCCGAAGCTCGTCCACGAGATCCTGCTCGAGACCGGGCTCAAGCCGAGCCGGCTGGAGCTCGAGATCACCGAAACCACCATCATCGCCGACAAGATCCGCACCTTGAACATCCTGCGGCGGATCAAGGCGCTGGGGGTCACCATCGCCATCGACGATTTCGGCACCGGCTATTCCTCGCTGGAGACGCTGCGCGCCTTCCCGTTCGACAAGATCAAGCTCGATCGTTCCTTCATGTCCGAGGTCGAAACCAGCCCGCAGGCCAAGGCCATCATCCGCGCCGTCCTGGCGCTCGGCCAGAGCCTGCATATCCCGGTGCTGGCCGAGGGCGTCGAGACGCACAGCCAATTGTCGATCCTGCGCGCCGAAGGCTGCAACGAGGCGCAAGGCTTCCTGCTCGGCCGTCCGGCGCCCTTCGGCGAGATTTTTGCGCTGATGCATCGCAACGAAGTCGCGACAACTATGATGTCGCTTCCAGCGCCTGCCCAGGCCGTCGCCTAGCGCGATAGCTGGCCGAGATTCAGGTCAGGCGGCCGAGGCAGGGATTTTGACCGGTCGGCTCCGTTTGCATTGGCACGTGGCATACGTTGGAGATTGGCTGAAACGCCCATCGCGATCGTCATTCCTGGGCGGAGCAGGAGC
>NZ_RZTO01000055.1:0-14217 GCF_003997225.1 Mesorhizobium sp. M2C.T.Ca.TU.002.02.1.1 | reverse complement strand
GGCGGGGCCCCTCGGCAGGGCGGCGCAGCTTTTCGCACAGCGCGTCGACCTCCTCCAACGAGCGCAGTTCGGCGACCTCCGCGAAACAGCAGGCGGCGGCGACCCTGTCGAAGCCGATGCCGCGGCCGGTATGGCTGGACTGCATGCCGGTCTCGCCGAAATGCTGGTTGTCCAGAATGATCAGGTCGAGATTTTTCGGCCGCGCCACCGAGATCGTCGCCAGCGATCCGAAGGCCATGAGTTGCTCGCCGTCGCCGGTGATGACCATCACCCGCCTCCGCGGCTGCGCCTGGGCAAGCCCGAGGCCGACCAATGCCGCGCCGCCCATTGCGCCCCAAAGATAGTAATTGTCGTCCCTGTCGCCGGCGGCATGCACGTCATAGCTCGGCGATCCGAGCCCGGTCACCACCAGGGCGCCGTCGCGCGCGTCGAGCAGCTTCTTCACCGCCGCGCGGCGATCCATCGTCGGCAATGCCATGTCGTTCACCACTTCTTCTTGCCAAGCAGGCGCTGCCCGATGAGCACGGCGATCTGCTGGTCGGCGTCGAAGGCCATCGCGGCCGCCTGCGCCACGGTGTCCACCAGGTCGGGGCCGGTCTCTGCCCGCAGCACGCTGAGGCCGATCGCTTTCAGTGAAGCTTCGGTCGCCTGTCCCATCGGCACCTGCCATGGATTGAACTCGGCCCACTCGCCGCGCATCGTCACCAGGACGAGCAGGGGAAAGCGCGCCTGCACCGGTAGCGACAGCATGTTGATGCAATTGCCGACGCCGGAGGATTGCATCAGCACGACGCTGCGTTTGCCGCCGAGCCAGGAGCCCGCGGCAATGGCTATGCCCTCCTCCTCGGTTGTCAGCACATTGGTGACGACCTCGGGATCGGCGCCGAAGCGGCGGATCAGCGTGGTATGGCCAGCGTCCGGCACATAGGACATCTGGCTGATGCCGGCGGCCTTCAGCACGTCATAGACCTGATCCGGCCACTGCGTTTCAGATGCCGCCGGAAGAGCCGCAGAGGCAGCCGCTTCCGGGTTTTTCGCGTGTAGGCTGCTCGCCGTCACCTTGGACTCCCGAGGATTGGATTTGGCATAAGACTACGTCAACCATCCGATACAATCTTCGTCCCTTTCTTGTGATCAGATATAATGATATTCGATAGCTTATGGAGCTGTCACAGCTGCGCACCCTGATCCACGTCGCCGAGCTCGGCAGCCTCAGCAAGGCCGCAGACCGGCTGCATATCGCGCAGCCGGCGCTGAGCCGCCAGGTGCGCATGCTGGAGGAGGAACTGGGCTTTGCCCTGTTCCTGCGTCATGGGCGCGGCATGGTGCTGTCCGAACAGGGCAAGGAAGTGCTGGCTCACGCCGTGCGGGTGCTGGCCGAGATCGACGAGATCCGCGCGACCGCGACGCCCGCCGATGCGCCGCTGACGGGCGAGATCGCCATCGGCTTGCCGCCCACGGTGGCCGACATCATCTCGCTGCCGCTGGCGGCGGCTTTCGGCAAGGCCCATCCCAAGGCGAAGCTCAGGCTTGTCAGCGCCTATACCGGCTATTTGCTCGACTGGCTGCATCGGGGCGAAATAGACGTTGCCGTGCTCTACGATCCGCGCATGGCGAGGTCGCTTCGCACCCGCCCGCTGCTCCTGGAGAACCTGTTCCTGATTGGCCCCCCCGATGCCGGCTTCTCGACCGTGCGCGCCGTGCCGTTCGCCTCGCTCGCCGGCAAAAGGCTGTTGCTGCCCAGCGTCAAGCACGGGCTGCGCATCATCGTCGAACGCTGCGCCGCGGAGACCGGCATCACGCTCGATGTCGGCATCGAGGCGGATACCTATTCGGTGCTGAAGGACCTCGTGCGCAATGGCCATGGCTGGACGATCCTGCCGCTCGCGCCCATCCATGCCGATGTCGCCGCCGGCCTGCTCACCGCCGCGCCGCTGATCGATCCCGTGCCCGTGCGTCGACTCATCCTTGCCTATCCGGCCGACCGGCCGGCCTCGCGGCTGGCGCGCTTTGCCGGCCAGGCGATCGAGGATACCGCCCGCGATCTTGTCGAGCGGGCCGTATGGGTCGGCCAGCTTCTCGGTTCGGCGCCGTAAGGGTTTCAATTTCGGCATAGCTGATCACACCTGCCTTGCGTTGCTGTCGAGATGTGCCGGCGTGATACTGGTCGCCGGAGCGAGACGAAAGGCCCGGCAATCCATGGAACACTATCAGGATATTCGCGAAGCCGTCGCCAAACTCTGCGCCCGTTTTCCCGGCGAGTATTGGCGCGCCCTCGACAGGGATATGGCCTACCCCCGCGAATTCGTCGAAGCCCTGACGGAAGCCGGCTGGCTCTCGATCCTTATCCCCGAGGAGTATGGCGGCTCCGGCCTGCCGCTTTCGGCCGCCGCCGCGGTGCTGGAGGAGATCCAGCGCGCCGGCTGCAACGGCGGCGCCTGCCATGCGCAGATGTACACGATGGGCACGTTGCTTCGCCACGGCTCGGCAGCGCAGAAGCAGCGCTATCTGCCGAAGATCGCCACCGGCGAGTTGCGCCTGCAGGCTTTCGGCGTCACCGAGCCGACCAGCGGCACCGACACCGGCGCGCTGAAGACCACCGCCCGGCTCGACGGCGACCATTTCGTGGTCAAAGGCCAGAAGATCTGGACCAGCCGCGCCGAGCATTCGGACCTGATGCTGCTTCTGGCGCGCACCACGCCGCTGGCGCACGGCATGAAGAAGACCGACGGTCTTTCCGTCATCATCGTCGAGATGCGCGAGGCCATCGGCAACGGCCTCACCATCCGGCCTATTCGCACCATGATGAACCATGCCACCACGGAGATCTTCTTCGATGATTTGCGCGTGCCCGCCGAAAACCTGATCGGCGAGGAAGGAAAAGGCTTCCGCTATATCCTCTCCGGCATGAATGCCGAGCGGATCCTGATCGCTTCCGAATGCGTCGGCGATGCCAAATGGTTCATCGACAAGGCAAGCGCTTACGCCAGGGAGCGCCATGTGTTCGGTCGGGCGATCGGCCAGAACCAGGGCATCCAGTTTCCGATCGCCAGGGCCTACGCCAACATGCGCGCGGCCGAGCTGATGGTGCGCGAGGCGCTCGCCCTTTACGAAGCCGGCAAGAACCCCGGCGCCGAGGCGAACATGGCCAAGATGCTGGCGGCTGATGCCTCGAACGAGGCCGCCAACGCCTGCATCCAGACGCATGGCGGCTTCGGCTTCGCCGAGGAATATGACGTCGAGCGCAAGTTCCGCGAGACGCGCCTCTATCAGGTCGCGCCGATTTCCACCAACCTCATCCTGTCGTTCCTGGCCGAGCACCTGCTCGGCCTGCCGCGCTCTTATTAGGAGTGGTCGTTGTGAACGTCCTCATCGTCTACGCGCATCCGGAACCGAAGTCCTTCAACGGCGCCATGAAGGACCTCGCCTTCGGGACCCTGACGCGGGCTGGCCACAGCGTGGTGGTCAGCGACCTTTATGCGATTGGCTTCAATCCGGTCGCCGGGCCAGGCGACATGACCGGCGAGCACAACGATCCGGATTTCTTCAGCCTGCAGCGCGAGCAGACCGCCGCCTATGAGACGGGTCGGCTGGCGGCCGACATCAATGCCGAGATCGAGAAGCTGAAACGGGCGGACTTCGTGATCTTGCAGTTTCCCGTCTGGTGGTTCGGAATGCCGGCGATGCTCAAGGGTTGGGCCGACCGGGTCTTCGCGCGCGGCTTTGCCTATCTGCCGGGCCGCAAATACGACACCGGCATGTTCAAGGGAAAGCTCGCCATGGTGGCCGCCACCACGGGCACCTCGGCCGACACCTATGCGCCCGACGGCATCGACGGCGACATCCTCACGGTGTTGTGGCCGATCCATAACGGCCTGCTGCGCTATGCCGGCTTCGATGTGTTGCCGCCTTTCGTCGCCTACATGCCCGGCCGCGTCGGCGACGACGGCCGCAAGGCCTATCTGGAGGCCTATCGCAAAAGGCTCGAGGACATCGACGACACGCCGCGCCTGTTCTTCCACCCGGCTGAAGATTACGGCAAGAACGAGCGGCTGAAGCCAGGCGTGCTCGCCCGTTCTGGGGTGCAGCGCAATGTCTGACGCCGCCCGCCCGCTGGAGGGCCTGTTCGTCGTTTCGATCGAGCAGGCGGTCGCTGCTCCCTTGTGCACGGTCCGCCTCGCCGATGCAGGTGCTCGCGTCGTGAAGATCGAACGCCCCGAAGGTGAGACCGCGCGCCACTACGATTCCACCGTCGAAGGCATGTCGGCCTATTTTGTCTGGCTGAACCGCGGCAAGCAGAGCGTGGCGCTCGACCTCAAGGCCGAGAAAGACCTCGCTCTGCTGCATCGGATGGTCGCCCAGGCCGATGTCCTCGTGCAGAACCTTGCACCGGGCGCGATCGACAGGTTAGGCCTTTCCGCCACCGTGATTGGCGAGAAATTTCCCCGGCTGATTGCCGTCAACATCGTCGGCTACGGGCAGGACACACCCTACGCATCAATGCGGGCCTACGACATGCTGGTGCAGGCGGAAAGCGGTATCTGCGCGGTGACCGGCACCGCCGAGACGCCTTGCAAGATCGGCGTGTCGGCTGCCGACATCGCAACAGGAATGAACGCGCATGCGGCGATCCTCGAGGCGTTGCTGGCGCGCGGCAGGACCGGCCGAGGCCGGGCGATCGAAATAGCCATGTTTGACGGCATGGCCGACTGGATGGCGGTGCCGCTGCTACACTACGAGCATACCGGCCGCGAGACGGGCCGTTACGGCTTGGCGCACGCCTCGATTTATCCCTACCGGCCCTATGCCTGCTGCGATGGCGCGGCCGTGGTCGTCTCCGTCCAGCAAAACAGCGAATGGAAGCGCTTTTGCTCGGCGGTCCTGCGGCGGCCGGATCTCGCCAATGACCAACGCTTCGCGACCAACGCCCAGCGCGTCGCCAACCGCGAAGCGCTCGATGCCGAAGTCGAGCCGATTTTCGCTGCGATCGATTCAAACGAAGCGATCGGGCGGCTCGATCAGGCCCAGAACGCCTGGGGACGGGTGAGCGAGGTGCGCGATCTTCCGCTGCACAAAGCACTGCGCCGGATCGAGGTCGCGCTGCCCGGCGGCAAGAGGGTCACGGTCCCGAAACCCTCGGTGCGGTCCGCTGCGTTCGAGACGCCGCCGACCGTTCCGGGGCTCGGAGCCGATACCGATCGCATCCGCGCGGAATTCGAGACTTGAAGCGGAGTCGGAGCCTTGGGATCGAACAACATCGTATTGCAGGAATGGATCGGGCGGTCGTGGGAGGCCGAGGACATCGTCACCCCGCGCGTCATCGCCAGCTTCGAAGCCACACTCGGAGCGCATGCGGCGCGGCTCGACGAGACTCCCCCCGGCCTGCACTGGTGCCTGACCCCCGACATCGCGGACGCGCGCGAACTGGGTCCAGACGGGCACCCGGCCAAAGGTGGATTCTTGCCGCCCGTGCCGCTTCCGCGCCGCATGTGGGCAGGCAGCGACGTGCGGTTCCTGGCGCCGGTCCGCCCCGGTGACGCGATCCGCCGCCGCTCGATGGTGCGCGCGATCGAGGAAAAACAGGGCCGTTCCGGCAGGCTCGCTTTTGTCACGGTGCGCCACGAGATCGCCAACGCCGCCGGTCCGGTGGTCGAAGAGGACCAGATCATCGTCTATCGCGAGCCGGAGACTGGCGCGCCACAGGCCCCGGCTCAGCCTGCCGGGCCCAGGTCGGCCACGTCGCACGAGCGGACAGTCGACGTCGATCCGGTGCTGCTTTTCCGTTATTCCGCGCTGACGTTCAACGGGCATCGCATCCACTACGATGCGCCTTACGCCACGGGCGTCGAGCACTATCCCGGGCTCGTCATCCACGCCCCGCTGCAAGCGACGCTGCTCATGAACTTCGCTGCCGTCGTCGCCGGACTCGCGCCGCGCCAATTCTCGTTTCGCGGAGTCCGCCCGGCGATCGGCCCGCAGACCCTGCTGCTCAGCGGAACGGCCCGCGGAAAAGGCGAGATGGAAATGGAAGTTCGCTCGTCGGACGGACAGGTGACGGTGAAGGCCACGGTGCAATGGTGAGCTTCGTCACGCCCGTCCCGCCGCTGTTTGCGCTGGGATCACGGCCGGAGAAATTTGCAAAGGCCGACAGCAGCGGCGCCGACACGGTGATCCTCGATCTCGAGGACGTTCGAGTGACGATGCGCATTCACCCCAGAAAACTCACCGGTTCTGGTGAAGGATGGTTTCGGCGGCGATGAAACCCCAGGTCAGATTGGGGCCAAGCGTCGTGCCGGCTCCAACCGCGCGGGTGCCGATCGGGTTGGCCATGGCAAGGCCGGCTGCGTACAGGCCGGGGATGATCGAACCGTCCGGCCTGAGGACCTGCGCCCGCTCGTTGGTGCGGGCGCCGCCCTTGGTGCCCAGGATCGAACGATTGAGCGTCATGCCGACATAGGGCGGCTTGTCGATCGGCTTCAGCCGATTTTCAGGGCCATGCGCCTTGTAGTCCTCCCAGCCGTTCTCACCGCGGCGGAAATCCTCGTCGCGCCCCTTGGAGCAAAAGCCGTTCCATCGGGCGATCGTCTCTTCGAGAGCCGATGCCGGTAATCCCAGCTTTGCGGCGAGGCCGCCGATCGTGTCCGACTTCTTGATCCACTGGCGTTCGTAAGACGCATACCAGCGGAAGGGCAGAGACGTCCTCAGGAAGCGATGATCGCCGACGAGATAGCAGGGCAGGTTCACCGGGGCGCCGTCCGCTCCGCGCGCGTCGATCGCCTCGCCGATGTTGAAATCGTTCTCGCTGACAAAGCGTCTGCCGTCGCGGTTGACGACGATCGAATGCGGCTCGGCCTGAAAGGTCATGGGCAGGCCATGCGGCTTGCCCTGGTAGAGCGTCGGCAGGCAGGGATAGACGTTCGCCTGGTCCATGCGGTCCAGCTCCGCGCCGACGGAAGCGGCAAGCTTCTGGCCGTCGCCCTCATTGGTGGGAGGGCTGCCGATACGATCGAGCGCGCCGGGAAAATGCCGCGCCCGCATCTCGGCATCCCATTCGAATCCTCCCGTCGCGATGATCACGCCGCGCCGGGCAAGAAGTTTCGTCCGCCGGCCCTCGCGCTCCACCTCGGCGCCGATCACGCGCGAGTCCGAATCCTGAAGCAGGCCCACGGCGCGCGTTTCCAAGTGGAAGGCGACACCCGCATCCAGGCAACCCTTGATGAGCCCGGTCATGAGGGCCGTGCCCTGCCCGCCGGCATTCGTCAGCCGCCGCCAAAGCAGCTTCGGCCAGAGCCTGAGGCCGGCGCGGATAGGGTGGTGATAGAGGTCGTGATCGACGATTTCCTGGTAGCTGAAGCTGTGCGGCAGGGTGGAGCGGCGCAGGCGCGGCGCAAACTTGCCCAGGATGCGGCGGCTGAGCGGCCTCGGCGAGAGCATGCGGCCGAAAAGCTTGCCGCCGGGCGCCTCGGCGAAGGGATCCGGCTCGTTGACCAGGCGGAAGTCGAGAGGCGTGTTGCCAGAAAGGAAACGCAGCATATCGGGAGCCGCCCTGGCGAAGGCGCTCCAGAGCGCATCTTCCTTTCGCGCCCAATCCCGCGGAGACACCGCGCGCAGATAGGTCAGCGCGTCGTCCCGGCTGTCGGCGACGCCGGCAGCCGCTGCCAGGTGATTGGCGGGTATCCAGACCCCCGCGCCGGACATGGCCGAGGTGCCGCCAAGCCATTCGCTCTTTTCGATAACCAGCACATTGAGGCCGCCCTTGGCCGCCCTCAATGCCGCCGAGCAGGCCGCCGAACCGGAACCGATAACCAGAACATCGAATTCGCCCATTGGCGGTCCCCCAGACTGTCATCGCGGCGCCACTATAGGTGCGGGAAATTAAATCTGTCTACTATTGTGTCGACACTTTTTGCATTATACGCTCCGTTGGTGAGCGGCATGCACCCGCACGATAATCTCAAGCGCTTTTCGAGAGGCAGAGCCATGGATGATACTCACCTTCCGCCAGCTCCATCCGGCATTCATATCTCCGGGCTCGAAACGCGTGAAAGCTACTGGCAGCCGGTGCCGGCGAACGGCCATATCGACGTGGCGCTGGCGCCTCATATCGTCGGCATGGAGCACCCGTTCGCGCTTGGCACACAATCGGTGGCGCCTGGCGGCTATGTGCGCGAGCACACGCATGAGCGTAATGAGGAGGCCGTCTATATCATCGAAGGCCACGGCCGTGCCGTCGTCGACGGCAAGGAATATCCCCTGGGCCCCGACAGCGTGGTGTTCCTGCCGAAGAATGTCAGGCACATGTTCATCAACGATGGTGAAACGCAGCTTCGCTGGCTCTGGCTGATCGTGCCCAACGGGCTCGAAGACTTTTTTCGCCTCATCGGCAAGCCACGCAAGCCGGGCGACCGCGTGCCCTCCAACTTCCCACGCCCGGAAAACGTGCTGGAGATCGAGCGCAGGACCGTCTTCGGCGCCGATCTCACCGACAAGTTTGATCCCGTGAGCCGCGGCTCCTGAAGACACCGGATGACGACGCTCGGCCTCATCGGCTACGGCGCGATCGCGCGTGACATCGTCTCGGCCTTTCCGCCGGACGCGGTCGATTGGCTGGTGTTGCTGCGCGAAGGCGCCAGTCCCGAACTGCCGGCGAATGTCAGCGCGGTCACCAGGGTCGAGCGACTGATCGAGGCAAAGCCGCGGGCTGTGGTCGAAGCAGCGGGCCAGGGGGCAGTGGCGACCTACATACCTGCCTTGCTGGAGGCCGGAATACCAACCGTCGTGGCATCGGTCGGCGCGCTTGCCGATGCCACGCTTCGCGCCCGGATCACCGCCGCCGGCCGCAGCGGCGGCGCGCGCTTTATCCTGCCGGCGGGAGCGCTGGGCGGCCTCGATTATCTGCGCGCCATAGCGGCCCTTCCCGACGCGCGGGTGCGCTATACCTCGCGCAAGCCGCCGGCGGCCTGGGAAGCCGAGATCGCCGCGCTTGGTCTATCGGCCGAGCGCGATGCCGTGACGCTCTTCGAGGGCACCCCCGCGGACGCGGCATCCGCCTATCCGAAGAACCTCAACGCGGCCTTCGCCGTGGCGCTGGCCGTAGGCGACGAAAAGGTCACCGTGCGGGTGATCGCCGACCCGAAGGCGATCGGCAACAGCCATGAAATCGAGGCCGAGAGCGCTGCCGGCACCGCCTTCTTCAACATGGTCAACGCGCCCTCGCCCGTCAATCCGAAGACTTCGGCACTGACCGCGCTGAGTCTCGTCGCCGCGCTGCGCGATCTGCTCGACATCGACCCGCCCGGGAAGGGAGGCCGCCGCTGATGGCCTTCTTCGTCGCCGCCGATGGCTGCCGCATCCACTACGAAACGTTCGGGGCGAAGGGGCCGCGCCTCGTCCTCATCCCGGGACTCGGCGGCGACGGACGATTCTGGTCCGGCGTCGTGCGCCTGCTTGAGGCCGACTATCGCCTCATAGTCATCGATCATCGCGGCGCGGGCCGCAGCGACCGCCCCGACGGCCCCTACTCCGTTCCACTCATCGCCGGCGATGTCGCGGGCCTGCTGGCGCAGACGGGCGGGCCGGCCCATATCGTCGGGCATTCCACAGGCGGCGCCATCGCCCAGAGACTTGCCCTCGACCATGCGGATCTCGGGCTGAGCTACACGATCAGCAGTTCCTGGGCGCGGGCCGACACACGCTTCCGCACCGTCTTCACCGCACGTGCCGAACTGCTCGAGGCAGGCATGGCTGAGACCTACCAGCGCCTTACCCATGTGCTCTGCCACGAAGCTTCCTACCTAGCCATGCATGCCGCCGAACTCGAGGCGGCGGTCGCCACCGCCTCGCGGACCCTTGCCCCATTGAACGTCGCCGCGTCGCGCCTGCGCATGCTGCTCGATCACGATTGCCTCGATGACCTCGCGGGGATTGCCGTTCCGGTGCAGGTGATCGCCGCCACGGGCGACGTGCTGACTCCGCCTGAACTGACGCAAGCCATTGCCGCCGCGATACCGGGCGCCCGATACGCATCCGTCGACGGCGCGCATTTCCATCCCCTCGCCAGGCCGGAAGGCATTGCCGCCGTCATCCACCGTTTCATCACCGAAGCCGAACAGCAGACATCATGACCGCCGACATCGTCCCCGTCCTCACCGATCCGCGTCTCAAGCCGGGCCGGGACCTGCTCGCCGAGGGGCGAACCATGGCGCGCGACTGGCGGCTTGGGAGCTGCCGTTTCCTCATCGAAACGGGAATGCCTTCCGAAGCCGCGTGGAAACGCAAGGCGGTGGCGGAAAGTCGCGTCATGCAGCATGCCCACATCGGCTTCCGCAGCGTCGACCGCACCATCGCGGCGATCGGCGAAGTGCATGAGCAATGCCGCAAGGCAGGGGTCACGGTCGATCGTTTCGGCATCACGCTGGACTGGTCGATGGGTTATCCGCAGGCCATGCGCGCCAAGGCCGCGCGCGGCACAGGCATCGTGCTGACCGGTCCGGAGGATTTCGCGCGCATCACCAATGCTGCCTCCGCGGCCGCGCATTTCGGAGACTTCATGCTCGGCCTGCCGGGCGCCGTCGAAAACACGCGTGCCGCGATCACGGCCGGAGCAACGGCCATCGGCAATCTCGGACAGTATTTCACCTTCCGCCTGCCCTACTGGGACGACGACGTGGCGACAACAGAGGCGACCGTGACCGCGCTCGGGCTGATCGCGGCGCAGGACGCGGAGATCCTGGTCCATTCGAATCTCGACGACGGATTCGCCGGACTTTTCATCGACATGGCCTGCGCGCTCGGCATGGTGCTGGTGGAGAAGCATATCGTCGAGAAGCTGATCGGCGCGCACCTTGCCCATTGCTACGGCCATCACTTCAGCGACCCGCTTTCGCGCACCGCCTTCCACGCGGCGCTCGTGCGGGTCACCGACACGCCGGGCACCATGATCTTCGGCAACACCGTCTCCTACCAGTCGACCCCCGCGGGCAATTACGCCAGCCTGGCGAGCTACCTGATGGCCGACATACTCGCCATGGGGCGCTGGCCTTCGGGCCACGCGATCAATCCCGTGCCGGTGACGGAGAACCAGCGCATTCCCGACGTCGACGAGATCATCGACGCGCAGACATTCGCCCACAGGCTGACGCTGCACGCGCCTTTCTACGATCCGGTCTTCGATTGGGCCAAGACCGAGGCGATGGCCGACACGCTCGTCGAAGGCGGTCGACGCTTTGCCGATGCCGCTCTCGCCGGTCTCGCCGAGCGAGGGGTCGATGTGGATGACCCTGCGGCGCTGATGCTGGCCATCCGCCGCATCGGTCCGAAACGCCTGGAAGCCCTTTTCGGCCCAGGTGCGACAGGTCCGCGCGGGCGTGTGCCGCTGATCCACGCCGAATGGGCGCGAGAGCTCAACCACAAGGCGGCAAGCTGGGCGGCGGCCCAGAAGCGGATGGAGGCGGCGAGAAATCTCACTATCTGCATCGGCACCACGGATGTTCACGAGCACGGCAAATATCTCGTCGAACAGGCGCTCGAAGGTCTCGGCATCGCCATCGTCGACGCCGGCGTCGCCGTCGACCCGGAAGCGCTCGTCGCCCGTGCCGCCGAAACCGGTGCGGACGCCATCGCGGTCAGCACCTACAATGGCGTCGCGCTGCGCTACGCGCAGGCTGTGAAGGCCGCGATGGCGGTGCGCGGACTTTCCTTGCCCGTGCTGGTCGGCGGACGACTGAACGAGGTGCCGAAGGATTCGAATTCAGGCCTGCCGGTCGACGTGACCAAGGATATTGCCGACCTCGGCTGCCTCCCTTGCGCCGACCTCGACGAGATGCTCTCCGCCCTTCGTTCCATCCCGCCAGCCGCCTGAATCCTCCCCTTTTTCGAACTTGTTTCGCACCGCCCTGCAGAAGCGCTTGCAAAGTGTCGACACTTTTGTATTTAATTCGGCGCACAACTGGGGATAGCCCGTGAAGAACACTCCGTCCGTCGAACAGCATTTGGAGATTTATCGTCGGATGCTGCTGGTGCGGCACCTCGAGGAGAGGCTGGGGGCGCTTCATAAGGAAGGGCGAACGCGTGGCCCTATCCATCGATGCGACGGCCAGGAGGCTGTGGGCGTTGCGGCCACTGCCGCTCTGGAAGCCGGCGACAAGGTTGCCACCACCCATCGCGGCCATGCCGTCTACATCGGCAAGGGCATGGCCATGCGGCCGGTCGTGGCCGAGATATTCGGCAGGGCAACGGGCGCCTGCGGCGGACGTGCCGGCCATATGCTGGTGGCCGATGCCGAAAAGGGCGTGATTGGCGGCAACGCGATCGTCGGAGCCGGTATCCCCGCCGCTGCCGGCATGGCGCTGTCGATGCAGATCCTCGGCACGGGCAATGTCGCCATGTGCGTCTTCGGCGACGGCGCCGCGCAGACGGGCATATGCCATGAGGCGATGAACATGGCCGGGCTCTGGAAGTTGCCGGTCGTGTTCGTGCTCGAGCACAACCAGTTCGGCCTGACCGTTCCCTCCGATGTCCAGTCTCCGGTCGCGGATCTATCGATCCGCGCCGCCGGCTACGCGATGCCGGCCAAGATCGTCGACGGCAACGACGCGGTCGCCGTTTATCGCGCCGTGTCGGCGATGGCAGAAAGAGCGAGACGTGGCGAAGGTCCCGGCATGGTCGAATGCAAGACCTACCGCGTCGAGGGTTTCTCCACATCCGACATGGGCGGCTACCAAAAGCCCGACGATATCGCTGCCTGGAAAGCGCGCGACCCGCTGATCATCTCCCGCAAGGCTTTGCTGGGCGATGTCGGCGAGGCACGGCTCGCCGATATCGAGGCCGCGGCCAAGGCCGAGACGGATGAAGCGTTCGAGGTCGCCCTTTCTGACCCGATGCCGGAGTTCCTGGTGGACGAAGCCTGCAATCCCTACAGCGAGACGCACTGACATGGCGATGATGCGATACGCCGAGGCGCTCAACGCCGCGCTGCGCGAGGAGATGCAGGCCGATCCTTCCGTTTTCCTCTTCGGCGAGGACATCGGCCGCTACGGCGGCGTGTTCAAGGTGACGAAGGGGCTGATGGAGGAGTTCGGCGAAAGGCGGGTGCGCGACACGCCGATCTCGGAACAGGCGCTGACCGCCATGGCGGTGACCGCCGCCATGACCGGCACCCGGCCAGTGCTTGAAATCATGTATGCGGATTTCATGCCGCTGACGCTCGATGCGCTGGTCAATCAGGCCTCAATCTACAACTATGTCTGGAACGGCCAGGTGAAGATGCCTTTCGTGCTGCGCACCCAGGGCGGCGGCGGTGCCGGCGCCGGCGCGCAGCACTCCAAGGCGCTCGATTCCATGGTCGCCCATATTCCCGGCATCAAGGTCGTCGCGCCTGCGACGCCGGCCGACGCCAAGGGCATGCTGAAGGCCGCCATCCGCGACAGCCAACCGGTCGTCTTCCTCGAGCACAAGCTGCTCTACAACATTCGCGGCGAGGTTCCGGAGGGCGACGTGATCGTGCCGCTTGGCAAGGCGGCAACCGTGCGCGAGGGCAGCGACATCTCGATCTTCGCCACTTCCAAGATGGTGGTTGAAGCGACAAAGGCGGCCGATCTGCTGGCCGCGGACGGCGTTTCGGCGGAAATCATCGATCTCCGGTCGCTGCGCCCCCTTGACGTCGACGCCATCGTCGCCTCGATCGCGAAGACGCACCACGCGGTGGTGGTCAACGAGGGCTGGCGCTTCTGCGGCTACGCCGCCGAACTTTCGGCAACGATCATGGACCATGCCTTCGACGAACTCGACGCTCCGGTCGCGCGCGTGACGTTGCCGGACATGCCGATCCCCTATTCCGAGCCTCTCGAAACGGCGATGCTGCCGAGCGCCGAGAAGATCCGCGCTGCCGCGCTGAAGACCTTGAAGTGACGGAGGCGGCAGATGGCAACCCATCCGATCAGCATCGACAGCGCCGGCGGCGAGTATATGGAAGCCGTGCTGGTGATTGCCTGGGCGGCCAAATCCGGTGACCCGGTCAAGGCCGGCGATCTCATCGTCACCGTCGAGACGGCCAAGGCGGCGACCGAAATCGAGGCGGATCGAGATGGCTGGCTGGCCGATATCTACTTCACCGAGGGGCAGGAAGCGCCGGTGGGCGCCGTGCTCGGCACCATCGCCGACGAAAAACCGGTGGCAGGCCACGCGGCTCCAGCCGCAACAACAGCGACGGCCTATCCC
>NZ_RZTO01000559.1:0-4199 GCF_003997225.1 Mesorhizobium sp. M2C.T.Ca.TU.002.02.1.1 | reverse complement strand
CAGAGCAGGTCCTGGACATAGCCGGCGGCCTTGGCGCCCCTGCCTGCTTCCTCGGCCTTGATGTCGTTGAAGACGGTCCAGTAGTCCGGCTGGAACGTCCTTGCCGCAGCATCGGCTTCGAATTTCGCGATCTGCTGCAGATGGCCGAGATGGCCAAGCTTCATTCCGGCCTTGTGCGTGGCGCGCGCGCAAGCCATGTCGACCGCAACCGCGCGCTCGATGCCGCCGCGCATCACCGCCTTGCAGAATGAGCTCGAGCGGCCGACCTGCTTGGTCATGGCGAAGATCTTCAGACCGAGCCGGTCAGCTTCCTGTTTGAGGACCTTGGCGTTGCGCTCGACCATATCGAGATCGAGCACATAGGCGTTGGCCGGCAGCTTGCCTTGCTGATGAAGGCCGATCGCCGCTTCGATGAAGGCGGGGTTGCGGCGGCGCAGAACGTCGAGAAACATGGGAAGATTCCTTCAGCGGGATTTGTCGCGCAGCGACACGGCGACGGCGGTGAGGATGATCAGTCCGCGCACGATCATCTGGTCGGAGACCGAAAGGCCCATCAGGATCAGCCCGTTGTTCAGCATGCCCATCATCAGCGAGCCGACAAGGGCGCCGACGATCGAGCCCTTGCCGCCATTGAGCAGCGTGCCGCCGACGATGACGGCGGCGATCACCGTCATCAGGTCCGTTTCGCCGAGCGTGTATTTCGCCGCTTGCAGGCGCCCGGCGTAGAGCAGTCCGGCAAGGCCGGCGAGCCCGCCGCTGATGGTGAGCACGGCGAGCCGGATCTTCGGCACGCTGATGCCCGAAACGCTCGCCGCGCGGGCATTGTCGCCGGTCGCCAGCACATGCGCGCCGAAACGCGTCTCGCGGTAGACGAGGTGGCCGACGGCGATGGCGATCACCGTCCACCAGATCAGCGACGGCACGCCGAGCAGCGAGCCCGAGCCGAAGAAACCGGTAAAGGTCTCATTGGTGACCGAGATCGAACGCAGATCGGTCATCGAGCGCGAGACACCGGCGAACAGGCCCATCGTCGCCAGCGTCACCAGGAAGGACGGCAGCTTCACATAGGCGACCAGCGCGCCATTGATGAGGCCGATCAAGATACCGGCGCCCAGGCCGGCGACGATGCCCGCCGCCATCCCGTAGGAGGCGATGGTGACGGCGGCCGCAAGCGCCGATACCGCCACGATCGAGCCGATCGAAAGGTCGATCTCGCCGGCCGACATGACGAAGACGAGGCCGATCGCCATGATCGTCACCGGGGCCGTCTGCAGCACGATGTTGGAGAGGTTGCGGACGGTGAGGAAGCCGCTGTCCTTCAGCATGAAGGCGAAGAACAGGAAGATCGCCAGGAAGCCGAGATAGACGACATATTGCTGCAGATTGAAGCGGCTGGCGAAGCTGCCCACCTCGGTGCCGGTGTTGGCGCTGGTCATGTTCGATCTCCGATGGTGCGTGCTTCGCAGCCTGCCACGCCGTTTACTTCATGGCGTCCGCGATGGTCGCGGGCACATCCTTGTTGAGCGACTTCTTCCAGCCGTCCTTTACCGTGTCCTTGGTGACGGCGATGGAATCGACCGCGTAGAAGGGCTCGGCCTTCAGGCCGACCAGCGAACCCGCCGAGGCGCGCGCCCGCGTCACGCCGATGGAGTAGGCCTCGTCGGCGACAAGGGCCGCGATGTTACCACCTTTGACCATGTCGAGCGCGGCCGGTTCGTTGAGGTCGAGCGTGACGATCTTGGTGTGCGTGTTGCCGGCGGCGCGCAGCGCGGAAAGCACGCTCAGCGCCGGCTCTGCCCAGGTGACATAGATGCCGTCGAGGTCCGGATGCTGGGTGATCATCGCCTGCGCGATATCCTCTGAGCGCGCCGGGTCGGCCATGCCTGCCTCGGCGGCGATCTTCATGTCGGGATAATCCTGCTCGACGGTCTTCTTGAAGGCGCCGTCGCGCTGGTTGGTGACGTAGAAATCGGCGTCGTGGAAGATGTAGCCGACCTTGCCCTTCTTGCCGAGCGCCTCGGCCATGGCGATGCCGGCCTTGTTGCCCATCTGGAAGAGGTCGTCGGAGACGATGGCGACGTAGTCCGTGCCCTGCTTGTAGCCGGCCGGGCAATTGTCGACGAAGCCGAGCTTGACGCCGGCCTGGCGGGCCGGATCGTAGACGGAAGCCGCGGTCGCCGGATCGACGGGAAGCGACAGGATGATCGACGGCTTCTTGGCCATCACCGTCTCGACATCGGCCTTCTGGCGCGCGGCGTCGAAGCCGGCGTCGGTCTGCGCCACCACCTCGATGCCGAGCCGCTTGAACTCGTCGCGCGCGCCGGCGTTGACGGCGTTGGTGTACTCGCTCATCTCGTGCCAGACGAGGGCCGCGGTGAACTTGCCGTCCTTGATCTGCTGCTCCTGCGCCGCCGTCAGCGTCAGCGAGGCTGCCGGAACCGGCTTCTCGCCGTTCGGGCCGGTGGTGACGCCTTCGGCGGCGAAGGCGTGAGCGGCGAACAGGCTCGCCAATGCGGTCATAATGCTCAATGCTTTGCGCATGTCGGTTCCCCTTTTTGTTCAGGAAGAGAGCCCCGGCCCGGCAAGCCGGGCCGGGGCGTCGGCTTCATTTCGCCGCGTCGAGCACCGACTGCGGCGCGTCACGGTTGAGCGAGTCCTTCCAGCCCTGGGAGACATTCTCCTTGGTCACGGTCAGCGCCGGCGCGACGACAAAGGCCGGCGTTTGCTGGGCAAGCAGCGACTTCATGCCGGAGGCGGCCATGGCGCGGCCGAGCTCATAGGCCTTGTCGGCGACAAGTGCGGCGACATTGCCGCCCTTGACCATGTCGAGCGCGACCGGCTCGGCAAGGTCGAGCGTGACGATCTTGGTATGCTTGTTGCCGGCGCCGCGCAGCGCCGAAAGCACGCCGTCGGCGGGCTCGGCCCAGGTCACGTAGATGCCGTCGAGATCGGGATGCTGCAGCAGCATGGCATTGGCCAGTTCCTCGGCCCGGGCCGGGTCGGAAATGCCCTGTTCGGCGACGATCTTGATGTCGGGGTAGTCCTTCTCGATTGTCTTCTTGAAGGACTGGTCGCGCTGGTTGGTGACGTAATAGTTGGCGTCGTGGAAGATGTAGCCGACCTTGCCCTTGCCGCCGATGGCCTTGGCCATGGCGTCGGCCGCCTGCTTGCCCATCTGGTAGAGATCGTCGGTGACGATCGAGGCATAGTCGGCGCCTTGCTTGTAATCCTTGGGCAGGTTCGACAGGAACACCAGCTTGACGCCGTCCTTGACCGCCTGGCGGAAGGCTTCGGCCGAGGTGACCGGATCGAGCGGCAGGGCCAGGATGATGTTCGGCTTGGCGGCTAAAGCGGTCTCGATATCGCTGCGCTGGCGGGCGGCGTCGAACTGCGCGTCGGTCTTGACCGCGATCGAGATGCCGGCCTTGGCGAACTCGTCGGTGGCGCCCGCGGTCACCGCATTGGTGAAGTCGGAAGAGGTGTGCCACAGGAGGGCTGCCTTGTAGCCCTTGTCCTTCAGCGCCGCGATGTCGGCATCGCTCAGCGTGACACCGGAGCTCGGGGTGGCGGTCTCGCCCTGCGGTCCGACCGTCTGCGCGTGAGCCGCGCCGGCGGCGAGCATCAATCCGCCTGCCAAGGCGGCAATCCATTTCTTCATCAGCATGTTTTCAGTCTCCCATTTTCTGCTTCGTTGGTCGTTCAATCGGCCACGCCGCAATAGCGGGCCATGAAGGCTGCGAAGCCGACGATGCCGGTGAGGTATTCCTCGACATCGACGTGCTCCTCGAAAGTGTGGCAGTTGCGGATATCGCCCGGCGCGCAATAGACGGCGGGAATGCCCAGCCGATTCACGAAGAACGAGGATTCCGACCAGAAGGGCGCGCCCTCGATCACGCCGCGTCCGACCATGGCTTTGGCCATCGAGTCCGAAAGCAGGGCGACTTCGGCGCCCGTCTCGTCGATCTCGGCGGCGGTGCCGCCCAGCCCGTGGTCGCGGCCGGCGGGATAGGAAAACTCTATGGTGATTTCCGGATCGGTGATGGCGCCGCGCACCGCGGCTTCGATCTCGGCTGCGGCCGTGTCGAGCGACTCGCCCGGCAGGAGCTTGCGGATCAGCGACAGCGTGCATCGCTCAGGCACGGCGATATAGCCGCCGCCGGTAAGGCCGGTGATCAGCAGGAAGCCGCGTCCGGTGAGCT
>NZ_RZTO01000558.1:0-4213 GCF_003997225.1 Mesorhizobium sp. M2C.T.Ca.TU.002.02.1.1 | reverse complement strand
GCGACAAGGCGGTCGATCTCACCTTCCAGCGGGTTGGCGACCGCGTTGTCGCTTTCCTGTCAGACCGGCACGAAGGCCAGGTGCCGCTCATCGTGCGCACGTAAACAAAGCGCTGCAACTCCGCGTTCAACAATCGAAAAATGTCGGAACTGATCGCTGGTTTGCGCGTTCCCAACCTAATGCGGCCTGCCCGCCCGCGGCCGACAAGAACGAAAACAATGAACGGACGGCCGGAGGCAACCTGGCATTTCAATGACACAATATGGCGTCGACCTGTTATTGGTCCTTATTCTCGCAAGCCTCGGACTTTCCGCACTAGCGATTTGCATTTCGATATTCCGGCACCGTCGCAACCACCCGAGGGCATCGGTTATGCCGGGTTCCGGCGACGATTTTGCCGCCGAGGCGGCGCGAAAGGTGCTGCGCGAATTCGAGAAGAACGGGCAGTCGGTCGACGCGGCTTTGGTGACATGGTCGCCGGACACGCTGCGCAAGATCCTCGCCGACGAGCTGCCGGGAGCGCAGGTGATCGTCGTCTCCAATCGCGAACCCTATATCCACAACGAGACGGAGGATGGCGATGTCGAGCTTGTCGTGCCGGCGAGCGGACTGGTTTCCGCGCTGGAGCCGATCACACGCGCCTGCGCCGGCACCTGGATCGCCTATGGTGGCGGCAGCGCCGACCGGACGGTGGTCGACGGAAACGACCGCGTGCAGGTGCCGCCTGGCCATCCTTCCTACACGCTGCGCCGGGTCTGGCTCAGTGACGATGAGTATCAAGGTTATTATCTCGGCTTCGCCAATGAAGGTCTGTGGCCGCTCTGCCATATCGCTTTCACGCGGCCGATCTTTCGCGAGTCGGACTGGGAGGCCTATGAAGCCGTCAACCGCAAATTCGCCGAGACGGTGGTTGCCGAGGCTCGCAATGAGCGGCCGATCGTGCTCGTCCAGGACTATCACTTCGCGCTTTTGCCGCGCATGATCCGCGAGCGCCTGCCCGAGGCGATCGTCATCACGTTCTGGCACATCCCCTGGCCGAACTCGGAAGTGTTCAGCATCTGCCCTTGGCGCGAGCGCATCCTGGACGGCCTGCTCGGCAGTTCGATCGTGGGTTTCCACACCCAGTTCCACGCCAACAACTTCACCGAGAGCGTCGACCGCTTCATGGAAAGCCGTATCGAGCGTGCCGATGCCGCCATTTCCTATGGCGGCCAGGTGACGCTGGTGCATTCCTATCCGATATCGATCGAATGGCCGGCCGAGCTCCTGAAAGCCCTGCCTAGCGTCGAGGAATGCCAGGTGCGCGTTCGTAAGCGGTTCAGGATTCCAGCCGGCGCAAAGCTCTGCGTCGGCGTCGAGCGTCTCGACTACACCAAGGGCATCCTCGATCGCTTCCACGCGCTGGAGGAGCTGTTCATTCGCCATCCCGAAATGGTGGGCAATGTCGTGTTCCTGCAGATCGCCGCGCCGAGCCGTGGCACGCTGCCGGCCTACAAGCATCTGCATGAGGAATGCGTGCGCTGTGCCGAGGAGATCAATCAGCGCTACGGCAGCGAATCCTACCGGCCGGTCGTCATGGTGGCCGAGCACCATTCGCAGGCGGCGGTCTACGAACTCTATCGCGCCGCCGACATCTGCCTGGTCACCAGCCTGCATGACGGCATGAACCTCGTCGCCAAGGAGTTCGTCGCGTCGCGCGACGACGAGCAGGGCGTGCTTTTGCTCAGCACCTTCGCCGGCGCCTCGCGCGAGCTGCTGGAGGCGCTGATCGTCAATCCTTACGACGCGGCGATGATGAGCGAGGCGATGCTGCAGGCGCTCAACATGGGGCCGGACGAGCAGCATGAGCGCATGCGGCGCATGCGCGAGATCGTGCGCGACAACAATGTCTTTCGCTGGGCCGGCAGCATGCTGCTCGACGCGGCGCGGCTGAGAAAACGCAGCGACCTCGACAGGGTCACCGCCTTATACGACCGGCCGGCAGGCCCCACCGGCGACAATGTCGTCTCCATGTTCGAACGCAAACAGGCAGTGGGATTTAGATGAATAGTCAGACAGACCTTCCCCCGCCGCTCCCCGCGGGACGGTGGGCGCTTTTCCTCGACATCGACGGAACCTTGCTGGAGCACGCGGCGCATCCCGACGCCGTCTCGGTCAGCGAGGAGTTGCGCGTTCTCCTGGAGAGGATCGAGCGGCGGCTCGACGGCGCGCTTGCCTTCATCACCGGCCGCTCGATCGCGGCCGTCGACCATCTGTTCGACCCGTTGAAACTGCGGATCGCCGGCCTCTACGGGCTGGAGCACAGACTTCTGCCGGACGGAAAGATCGAAGCCGCCGACGAGCCGGCGGATATGGCGGCACTTGCCGACGAGATCGAACTGGAACTGGCGAGCAAGGCCGTCTATGTCGAGCGCAAGGGACCGGTGCTCGCCATCCACACCAGAGCCGCGCCGCAGCTTCTGGCGCGGGCGACCGAGCTGGTCGAGGCGGCGCTCGCGCGCTTGCCGCAGGGCTACCGCGTGATCGCCGGCAACGCCGGCGTCGAGCTGATGCCGCTCGAAGCCGCCAAGGGCGCCGCGATCCGGCGCTTCATGCAGCTCGATCCTTTCACCGGCAGGCGCCCCGTGTTCCTCGGCGACGACACGTCCGACGAGAACGGCTTCGACACCGTCAATGCCGCGGGCGGGATCTCGATCCGCGTCAAGCCGCAGGGCGAGACGGCTGCCCGCTTCGCCATCGAAGATGTCGCCAGCGCGATCGCCTGGCTGGAGGCCAATTTCGGCGAGCCGGCCACGCAAACGGCCAGCCGCAATCTCGTCGCCTAGCAAGGCGCTGGCGGCTACTGCTGCTGCAGGCCCGTGATCATGGCGATGATCTCGTTCTTGTCGGTCTTCTTCGTCTCGCGCACGCCGATCTGCTTGCCGCGCCTCAGGACACAGATGCGGTCCGACAGCTTGAACACCTGGTCGAGGCTGTGGCTGATGATCAGGATGCCGACATTGCGCTGTTTGAGCGACTGAACGATCGCCTCCACCTTGGCGGTTTCGGCGACGCCAAGCGCGGCTGTCGGCTCGTCGAGCAGGATCAGCTTGCTCGCCCAGTGCGTCGCCCTGGCGATCGCGACGCCCTGGCGCTGACCGCCTGAAAGGTCGCGGATGGTGGCGTGCGCGGAAGGGATGCGCACGTCGAGCTCCTTCACCAGTTTCTCCGTCTCGTCGATCATGCGGCGGCGGTCGAGCAGGCCGAAGCGGTTCAGCGGCTCGCGGCCGAGGAACATGTTCATATAGACCGTCTGCTGGTCGGCCAAAGCGAGATCCTGGTAGACAACCTCGATGCCGTGCGCGCGCCCCATCGTGGCGTTCGACATCGTCACCGGCTTGCCCTCGATCGTGATCGTGCCGGAGGAGGGCGGGTGCACGCCGGAGATGATCTTGACCAGCGTCGACTTGCCGGCGCCGTTGTCGCCGACCAGCGCGACGATCTCGCCCGGAAAGACCTCGAGCGAGAAATTCTCGATCGCGGTGAGGCCGCCGAAATTCTTGCGGATGTCCTGAAGCTGCAGGATTGGCGCGCTCGCGTTCATCGCACTCTCCTAAACGGGCCAGGCATAAGCTTCTCCGAAGCCGTTCTCGATGGTTTCGACCACAGGCTTGCCCTTCGAGATGCCGGAGACGCCGACGACATAGGCGCGGGTGACGAAGGCCTGGCCGCGGAAGCCGAAGACGGCGCTGTCGCCTGGCCTCGGCGCTCCCGCGCCGGAGGCGTCGATCATGGCGTAGTAGTCGATCGCCGAGGGCGGCGGCACCTCGACGCTTCTGAGCGCCGAGGCGGCGGTGGTCGGCTCGGCCGAGACGATCGCCTTGACGTCGTAGTCGGGGAAGATCGGGTCGATATAGAAGCCGCCGCCGAAGCAGTAGGCCTTGCCACCCGACAGATGCGAGACCTCGGTGAGGTAAAGCACGGCAGGCAATTCCGGCAGGTCTTCCATGACATGCAGCGCCGTGGTGCCGTGCAGGCCGTTGCCGGGCTCGCACTGCGTGGCGCCGGCTTCAGCCAGCGCGGCCAGCATGACGCTCGACGTGGTGCCCGGCGCGTTGATTTCGATCTCCTTGCGGCCCGCCTTGGCCAGCGCCTCGGCGGCCTTGCTCAAGGTCGCCAGATTGGGCGTCGGCAGCACCTTTCGCGCGGCGTGGTCGAAGAGCAGGGCAGGGAA
>NZ_RZTO01000557.1:0-4239 GCF_003997225.1 Mesorhizobium sp. M2C.T.Ca.TU.002.02.1.1 | reverse complement strand
GGATACGGCCTTCGGTGGTCGCCATCTTGTCGGCAAGCTGCTCAGCCGTCGCGGTCCACGGTTCGTCGGTCGGCATGTCGAGCACGGTCGTCACGCCGCCCAATGCGGCGGCATGTGTTCCGGAGGAAAAATCCTCCTTGTGGGTCAAGCCGGGATCGCGCAGATGCACATGCGCGTCGACAAGGCCGGGCAGCACGAAGCTGCCAGAGGCATCGACGACCGTTCCGGCTTCGGCGGCTTCGTCGGGCGCGATGATTGCCGCGACCTTGCCAGCGGCAATGCCGATATCACCGCGGCTTAGGCCGTCGGCATTCACCACCGTTCCACCGCGGACCAGCGTGTCGAACATCCCTCAGCCGCGCTGCTCGAAGCGGGCATGGTTGGCGTGCCAGAAGCGGGCGATGTCCTCGCGGCGCATGAAGGCGGCGCCGTCGCTCTTTTGGACATGCTCGATCACCTCGCGCAGGCCCGACGCCCGATTGGGCTGGCCCGTCCAGCGGGCATGGATGCCGATGGTCAGCATGCGGCCGCCGGTCTCGTCGGCTTCGGAGAGCATATAGTCGATGGCCGAACGGCAATCCTCGGCGAAGTCGCGCGGATTGCCGTAGCCCGGAGCTACCAGATAGCGGCTGTCGTTGAGCGTCTTGGAGTAGGGGACGACGAGGATCTCCGTGCCCCGGTGGTCGAGAAAATAGGGCAGGTCGTCGTTGCAGGGATCGGAGTGGTAGAGGAAGCCGCCTTCCTCGACCAGAAGGTCGCGCGTGTTGACGCTGGGCAGTGAGCGGCAGTTCCAGCCGAGCGGTCGCTTGCCGAGCAGCTTCTCGTAAAGCGCGATCGCCTCATGCAGATGGCGCTCTTCGTCAGCTCGCGCCATCGTCGTGTAGTCGATCCAGCGCAGGCCATGGCCCATCAGGTCATGTCGGCGAGTTTTCATCCATTCGACCAAGGGCGGGTTGCGTTCGAGCGCCACGGCGCAGGCGGAAAAGGTGACCGGAATGTCGTAGCGGTCGAACAGCCTGGCCAGGCGCCAGACGCCGGCGCGGCTGCCATATTCGTAATGCGTCTCGGTGCCGAGGTCGCGCACCGGCATGCTGCCGGTCAGATTGTATTCGCCCCAATTGTCGTTGCGGCCGTCTTCCAGCCAGTTGTATTCGGAGCCTTCCTCGTAGTTGAGCACGAGGTTGACGGCGAGCTTGACGCCGCCCGGCCAGGCGACGAAGGGCGGATGCGGGCCGTAGCCGACAAAGTCGCGCGGCTGCGACGCTTGCTGCGGATCGATCGGCATCTCTCGTCCTCCTTCAGCTCGGCTTGGGTCAGCTTTCGTTGGCGGCAATCCAGTCCATGTAGGCGTGGAAGGCTTCCTTGCCGGGGCGCGGCCGCCATGCGGTGTCGCGCATGATACGGGCGATATCATAGGCGCCCCACATGCCGCCTTTCAGCGCCACATCCTGAACGATATTGGCATCTTCGCCCGGCGTCACCTCGGCCTTCAGTCCCGGCACACGTTCTTTTGCCCAGCCGATGATCTCGCCGATGGTCTGGCTCGACCCCGAGCCGATATTGTAGTGGCGATAGTTGAGGCGCGGCGCGTCGATCAGCGCAAGAATGGCGGCGGCGACATCGGTGGAGGCGACATAATCGCCAACGGGTTCCAGGCTGTTCGGCCTGATCGTCTCACCGGCCAAGGCCATATGCGCGACGCGGTTCGGGACATGGCGGAAGTTACGGCTTTCAGTCGCGCGGTCCATCGGACCATAGACCGAAGCGAGCCGCACCGAGACCGCCGACAGGCCGAACAGGTCGGCATAACGGTTGGTGACCATTTCGGAGGCGAATTTCGAGATGCCATAGAGCGTCAGCGGCGCGACATAGCCGTCTTCCGGCAGCGGTTCGCTGCTCCAGTCCGGCCCGTTGTGGCGATAGACGGAACCGGAACTGACATAGATGAAGCGCTTGAGGCCGGGTCTCGCGCGCGCCCAGTCCAGCATGCGCACGGTGCCCATCAGATTGACATCGACGATGCGGGCGGGGTCCTCGGCCTCCGGCTGGCGCTTTGCCTCAGAGGCGCTGCCGCGCGAGATCGGCGTGATCGTCGCGCCGTGGACGACCGCCGTGATGCCTTGCTTGTCGAGCGTGTCGGACCAGGCTTTCGGGTCGAGGATGTCGGCTGAGATCACCGTGAGCCGGTCGCGCACCGGGGTAAAGTGTTTTTCGGCCGCCGCGTCGAGGCCGGACCGGTCGAGGATCACGGCGCGGGCTTGCGGATCGCGGTCCAGCCATGCGCGCGCGACCACGCTCATGACAAAGCCGGTACCACCGGTGACGAGCAAGGTCATGGGAACTCCTTTGAAAACACGAGTTCAGCGCGTCGCATAGCCGCCATCCACGAGCATGTCGGTTCCCGTGACGAAGGACGCGTCGGAGGAAAGCAGGAAGGCCGCCGCCGCGGCGATCTCTTCGGGATCGGCAATGCGGCCGAGCAGATGGGCAGGCCCCAGGCCGGCATTGGCCGCCTCGAAATCGGCGAACCGGCGCAGCAGGCGCGTCGTCGCCACGGCACCGGGCGACAGGCTATTGACGCGGATCTTGTCGGCCGCGTGGTCGACGGCCATCGCCTTGGCGAGGTGGATCAGGCCGGCCTTGGCGGCGCAATAGGCGACGGCCCTGGCGGTGGCGACGCGTCCGAATTGGGAGCCGATGAAGACGACCGAGCCGCCGCCGCTCGCGGCGATCGGCGGCACGGCGAACTTGCTCATCAGAAAGGCGCCGGTCAGGCCGACATCGACCTCGTGCCGCCAGGCGCTTTCGTCGAGGTCGACGACGGTGGCGCTGGTCGAGGGCGCGGCGGCGTTGTGCACGAGCCCGTCGAGCCGTCCAAATTTCCGCCGCGCGAATTCAACGGCTGCCTTGGCGGACTCGGCATTCGTCACATCGCACTGGCAAGCGGCGGCGGAAGGCCCGAGCGCGTCAGCGAGTCTTGTTGCCGGCTCCAGATTATAGTCGGCGCAGACGATTTTTGCGCCTTCGGCAACACAGCGCTGGGCAATCGCCGCACCGATGCCGCTGGCGGCGCCGGCGATCAGGATGACGCTGTCTCGCAGGCGGTTCTTGGCGGGATCCGTCATCAGACCTGCTCCTCCACGGCCTGCAGGGTCGCCATGGTGACCGGACGGCGCAGAAGATTGTAGCAGGCAGCTATCGCCACCAGCACGGCGCCGCCACCAAGCAGCAGGAACATGGCCGGCGCGCCCATATGCTCCATCAGGCCGGCCGAAATGCCGGGCGTCGCAACATTGCCGATCGAATATAGCAGCAGCAGCGTGCCGGAAGCGCCGACCATATGCCGGCTGTGCAATTGCGAGGCGCCGAACGCCATCGCCACCGGATAGACCGTCAGCGCCGTGCAGCCGTAGATAAAGAACAGCACGAAGAGCAGCGGCACCGAAGAATTGCCGAGCCAGGCGATGGCGGCGCAGAGCGTGACCGACAGAATGCCTTGGACAAGCAATATGATGCGCCGTTCGAATCGGTCCGACAGCCAGCCGACAGGCGTTTGCGCCAGCATGCCGGCGATGCTGATGGTCGTCACGAGCCCGACGGTCGTTGCCGCCGAGAGCCCGATCTGCGTGCCGTAGATCGGCGTCAGCACGAAGATGTTCATGTTGGTGATGCCGCCCTGGAAGATCGCGACGACCGTTACCGGCGCCAGCCGGAACAGCGCCAACGGGCCGAGACGTTTGACCGGCCTTGCGGAACTTGCGTGCTCCGGTTCGGCGGCCGGCAGCGCCGGCCAGCGTCCGCCGACGAATTTGGAGACCAGCGCCAGCAGCACAGTCGCGGCGGCCACCAGGAACAGATGCGGCGACTGCGGGCCGGCGAGCGCGACCAGCACCTGACCGAGCAGCACGGCGATCGCCGTCGTCAGCATGTAGATCGAGAACAGCGCGCCGCGATTGTGATGCTCGGCGTAGAGGTTGATCCAGCTTTCGCAAACGACGAACAGCGACGCCATTGCCATGCCGCCAAGCAGGCGAAAGCAGATCCAGCTCGGCAGGAAGTCGGTGAAGACGAAGCCCAACGCCGCCAGCAGCGCCAGCACCAGGACCACGACAAAGGTGCGCTCGTGACCGTATTGGGCCACAGCCGGACGCGTGACCAGGCATCCGACGAGAAAGCCCACGGGGTAGGCGGTCAGCACGATCTGCACGACCTGGGGAGAAATGCCGGGCTTGCCGAGAT
>NZ_RZTO01000556.1:0-4246 GCF_003997225.1 Mesorhizobium sp. M2C.T.Ca.TU.002.02.1.1 | reverse complement strand
GGCTGGACCTGGTACACGGGCTCGGCCGGCTGGCTTTACCGGGCCGCGGTGGAAGGCATCCTCGGCATCGAGCGGCGCGGCAAGGAGATCACGTTTAGACCGAAGCTGCCCGGGCACTGGGACGGCTACGCCGCGACGCTCAAGATGTTCGACGGCGAGATCAAGCTTCGCGTCATCCGCGACAAAAAGACCAAGTCGATCTCGCTAGAAGTCGACGGCTCGAAGAAAAAATCGGCGTCTTTCGAGCCGAAATCCGGCGGAAAGACCGAGGTCGTCGTCAGGATACCTGCGTAAAATCAAAGGCTTGGCTTGTCGACCGCGCACCCCTCGGGATGCGCGGCCGATCGCCGTTTTTTACTTGGCAAGGTCCCTGTGCCCGATCGTGTGCCTTCCTTTAGGGCAAGCTAAGCAAGCAGCTCGTGATTAAAAATGTGGCAGCGGGGGCCAAGTGCCATTATTTTGCCGTAAGCCTGACATTTCACCTTTTATCTCAAACCGTTAGGTGATCACGTCAGATTTCGTACCGTCGTCATCTTTTGTTCGCTAAATGGGAACGGAAGGGATAGACGACGCATTGTTTCGCGACACATTAACCGATACGTGTCAAAAAATGGTGCGGTGCACAATTCGGGCATTGAGCACAGACAAGAGTTTGGCGGAGTAGCTGAAGTGTCACTTCTGCAGATCTACTTTAGAGCGCTGGGTTATCTGGCGGCCGACAAGAAGCGCGTCGCGCTGATTTGCGGCGCCAACGTCGCGCTCGCGGCGATCGCGATCCTCGAGCCGATCCTGCTGGGCAGGGTGATCGGTGCCATCTCCGAAAAAGGCGCGGTGTTTTCGACGCTCGCCGTCTGGGCAGCCATCGGCGTCTTCAATGTCATAGCCTTCGTGCTGGTGGCGCGCGGCGCCGACCGTTTCGCCCACGCCCGCCGCTCGGAAGTGCTGTGCCAGTCCTTCGAGCGCGTCATCACCATGCCGCTTGCCTGGCACCACCAGCGCGGCACGTCCAATTCGCTGCACACGCTGCTGCGCGCCGTCGAGACCCTGTTCAGCCTCTGGCTTGAATTCATGCGCGTCCATCTCTCGACGGCCATCGCGCTGGTGCTGCTGGTTCCGACCGCGCTATCCATGGACATCCGCATGTCCGTCGTGCTGCTTGGCCTGGGCGTGCTTTACGTCGGCATCGGCCGCATCGTCATGCGCCGCACCAAGTCGGGGCAGACCGCCGTCGAGCGCCACTACCACACGGTCTTCGCGCATGTCTCCGACAGCGTCAGCAATGTCGCCGTCCTGCAGAGCTACAACCGCATCGGCCATGAGACCGCGACGCTGAAGCGTTACGTCAAGGACCTGCTCGACGCCCAGAACCCGGTGCTCGACTGGTGGGCGATCGCCAACGCGCTGAACCGCCTGTCGTCGACCATCTCGATGATGATCGTGCTGTCGATCGGCGCCTATCTCGTCACCCGTGGCCAACTCCGCGTCGGCGATGTCGTCGCCTTCACCGGCTTTGCAGGGATGCTGATCGCCCGTCTTGACCAGATGTCGGCTTTCACCACCCAGATTTCCGAGGCCCGCGCCAAGCTCGAGGACTTCTATCGTCTCGAGGACTCGGCGGCCGAGACCATCGAGCCGGATGGCCTGCGTGAGCTCACCAACGTCACCGGCCATGTGCGCTTCGAGGACGTCAGCTTCGAGTTCGCCAATTCGGGCCACGGCATCGAGGACGTCTCCTTCGAGGTCCAGGCTGGCCAGACGGTCGCCATTGTCGGCCCGACCGGCGCCGGCAAGACGACGCTCATCAATCTCCTGCAGCGCGTCTTCACGCCGTCCCACGGCCGTATCCTGATCGACGGCATCGACACCCGAACGGTGACCCGCAAGTCGCTGCGCCACTCGATCGCCACCGTCTTCCAGGACGCCGGCCTGCTCAACCGCTCGATCGAGGACAACATCCGCGTCGGCCGCGCCGATGCGAGCAATGACGAGGTGCACGCCGCCGCCAATGCCGCCGCCGCGCAAGACTTCATCCTGTCGAAGAGCGGCGGCTACGACACCGTCGTCGGCGAGCGGGGCGGCCAGCTCTCGGGCGGCGAGCGCCAGCGTATCGCCATCGCCCGCGCCGTGCTGAAGGACGCGCCGATCCTGGTGCTCGACGAGGCGACCAGCGCGCTCGACGTCGAGACCGAGGACCGCGTCAAGGAAGCGATTGACGAGCTGCGCCGCAACCGCACGACCTTCATCATCGCCCACCGCCTGACCACGGTCCGCGACGCCGACCTCGTCGTCTTCATGGACAAGGGCAAGGTGGTCGAGATGGGCGGCTTCACCGAGCTGTCGCTGCGCAACGGTCGCTTCGCCGCCCTGCTGCGCGCCGGCGGCCTGCTCAACGACGAGGAGGTCCGCCGCCTCAGCCGTCCGGTGACGGAAGCGGCGTAAGTTCTTCCCTTCTCCCCTTGTTGTGGGAGAAGGGAAAGCACTTCCGTCTGCGACAACCGTCCAATTGCCCTCGATCCATCGCCGGTCTATTTAGATCGGCATGAGCGACACCACCTCACGCTTTTCCGCATGGGCTGACCTCGCCAACCCGACGCGCTTCGTCGGGCTGGCGGACAAGGTCATTCCATGGCTGGCGGCGGCCGCGACGATCCTGCTCGCCGTCGGCCTCTATATGAGTTTCACCGCGCCGGAGGATTTCCAGCAGGGCATCACCGTGCGCATCATGTATATCCACGTGCCTTTCGCCTGGCTCGCCATGATGTGCTACACGATCATGGCGATCTCGGCGCTGGGCACGCTGGTCTGGCGTCATCCGCTGGCCGATGTGGCGCTGAAATCGGCGGCCCCGATCGGGGCCACCTTCACCGCGCTGGCGCTGATCACCGGTTCCATCTGGGGTAAGCCGATGTGGGGCACCTGGTGGGTCTGGGACGCGCGGCTGACCTCGGTTTTCGTGCTTTTCCTGATGTATCTCGGCATCATCGCGCTGACCCGCGCGCTCGACGATGCTGGCCGGGCCGCCTGGGCCGCGGCAATCATCACGCTGGTCGGCATCATCAACATCCCGATCATCAAATTCTCGGTCGACTGGTGGAACACGCTGCACCAGCCGGCGTCGGTCTTCCGCCTCGGCGGCCCGACCATCGACCCTTCGATGCTGTGGCCGCTCGCCGTCATGGCGCTCGGCTTCACCGTGCTGTTCTTCGCGCTGCACCTGATGGCGATGCGCACGGAGATTTTCCGCAGGCGCGTGACCGCGATGCGCAGGGTTGCGGCAAGGCAGGCGGAACGGGCTTAGGGATGCCAAGCGCTGGCATTGGCGATTAGCCGGAGCCTCCCACGCCTTCGTCATCCTAGGGCGGAGCGACGCACAGCGGAGCGCAGACCCTAGGATCCATTCCGTTACTCCTCCGCCTTGCAGCCGTCGGACTCTTGGCGCCTGATCCCCAATTCCTATTCTGCAACGTAGCGCTTTACGGTCCAGGTCACGGAATGGATCCTAGGGTCTGCGCGCGTCGCTTCGCTCCTTGCTCCGCCCTAGGATGACGATCGATCGTGGGTGCCCGACCCTCGACTATCCCATCCGCCCCCTTGCTGCCACCGGCAGCGTTTCCAGCACCGTGTCGCCGTCGATCAGATGCACCTGATCGAACAAATTCGTGACCACGCAACAATGGTCGGGCACGACGCGCACACGCTCGCCGATGCGCAAGCCGGCGCCGTCGGAGAGGGTGACGGTGCCGTGCTCTTCGCTCAAATCGGTCACCAGGGCGCCCGGCACGCCTAGCAGTTCGCCGAACTCCGGCAGGCCCAGCGTATCGGACGACAGCGCCTTGCTGCCGCTGTCGAGGATGGCGCGCGTCTTCGTCGGGTGGCTGACGACGGTGGCGAGCACCGTCAGCGCACAATCGTCGAGTGTGCCGACGCCTTTGGCGACCTGGTAGCGGTCGAGATAGATGTAGGTGCCGGGCCGGTATTCGGTGACGACGCTGTCCTCGCCGGAGCGCCACATGTCCGGCGTGCCGCCGCTGGAGATGCGTTCGCATGCGAGCCCTGCCGCCGCAAGCGCATCACGCGCGGCCTTCAGCCAGGCGTCCGCCTCGGCGGCGCGACCCGCCGCCGGATAGGTCATCAGCCCGCCGAAGGAGAGGCCTTTGGCCTGATCGATGACCTTTGCCAGCGTCACCGCGTCTTCGGCGCTCTGGACGCCGCAGCGGCCCATGCCGGTGTCGCACTCGACCAGCAC
>NZ_RZTO01000555.1:0-4252 GCF_003997225.1 Mesorhizobium sp. M2C.T.Ca.TU.002.02.1.1 | reverse complement strand
GCCTCAGCCCGGGCGTCGAGGAGCGTTTCGGCTTCGGCCGCACAATAGATGCCAAAACTGCCGCCACCGAAGCGGCGCGGCGGCTGGCTTTCCGGGCCGAGCTTGGCGCCCTGCTCGGCAACAACGGCTTTCTGGTCCTGCCTACCGTTCCCGGCGCGGCGCCGCTCGCCGCCAGCACGCCCGAACAGTTACAGGCCTATCGCGAAAGGGCGCTGCATCTTTTGTGCCTTTCGGGGCTTTCGGGCTTTCCGCAGATCACCTTGCCGATCGGCGCGATAGACGGCGCGCCCTTCGGCCTTTCGCTGCTCGGGCCTTCCGGCAGCGACGTTGCCCTGATACGGCTCGGCCGCAGGATTCTCGACGCGGCACGAAAGGTCTGACCATGGATACATTGACCCGCATGCGCGCCTTCATCGACGTGGTCGAGGCGGAAGGCTTTTCGGCCGCGGCGCGCAAGATCGGCCGCTCCAAGGCGCTGTTGTCGAAATATGTGCGCGAGCTGGAGGACGAGCTCGGCGCGCTGCTCTTGAACCGCACCACGCGGCAATTCTCGCTGACCGAGGCCGGCCACACCTATTATCAGCGCGCGTCCGAGATCGTGCGCGAGGTCGACAGCCTCGCCGAGGCGGTGCGCCAGTCTTCCGGCGACGTCCGCGGCAGGATCAAGCTGTCGGCCGCCCGCACCTTCGCCGACGCGCCGATCGGCCAGTCGCTGGTCGACTTCGCCAGGCAGCATCCCGACATCGTGCTCGACATCCATCTCGACGACCGCTTCGTCGATCTGGTCGAGGAAGGCTTCGACCTTGCCGTGCGCATCTCGCGGCTGGAGAACTCCTCGCTGATCGCCCGGCGGCTGGCGCCGTTCTCGGTCAGGCTTTGCGCTTCGCCGGAGCTGATCGCCAAGCATGGCGCGCCGGCGCGGCCGCAGGATCTCGCCAACATGCCCTGCATCGTCGACACCAACGGCCGCTCGCTGGCCAACTGGCGCTTCAAGGGCGAAGGCGAGGAATCCATCAGCGTCGCCGTGTCGGGCCCGATCGAGGTCAACAGCCCGATCGTGGCGAGAGCCGCCGCGCTCTCCGGCCTGGGCTTTGCGATGCTGCCGGATTTCATCGCCGCCCCCGACGTCGCGTCCGGCAAGCTGGTCACCACGCTCGACGACCGCATCCTGGCCGGCACCGGCATCTTCGCCGTCTACCCGCACCGCCGCTATCTGCCGGCCAAGGTAAGGGTCTTCGTCGACTTCCTGGTGCACTGGTTCAGGACGCGCGACACCGCCTGATGTCTGTCGCCTCGGCGCCCGCAGCGGCGCGCATCAAAGTGAAGCTGAGGCATGTCGCCCAAAAGTGCGCAGCGGTTTTGGGAGAACGACATGCATTGAAATCACGCGCGTCCCAATTTCGCCCGCTTTATGTCAACCCTCGGGCTCGCTCCCTAGAGCAATTCCAGGAAAAGTGCGTAGCGGTTTTCCGTCCGGAATTGCGTAAAACAAAGTCAATGGAATCGCGGCACGGAATGCATCTGAAACGGCAAGCAACCATGCTGGCTTCGGCCCTTGCGGCCACATTGGCCTCGGTCGAGCAGGCTGAAGTCCATCCGCATGTCTTCGCCGAAGCCCGGCTCGACGTCATCCTCAGCCAGGATCACCAAAGTGTGACGGCGCTTCGCCACCTTTGGCGCTTCGACGACCTGTTTTCGAGTACAGTGATGATGGAGTTCGACAAGAACTCCGATCTGAAACTTGACGACAAAGAGCTCAAGGAAGTGGCCGACACCGTCCATTCCTCGCTGGCTGAGTTCAACTACTTTCAGCTCGTCACCCAGGATGGCAAGGACGTGCCCATGGTGCCGCCGCCGCATCTGATGGCGAATTTCGACAACGACCAGCTGATCATCCTGTTCGAGTCGCAGCCGAAGACGCCGATCAAGCTCGCCGGCAAGATCGACATCGGCGTCTACGATCCGACCTTCTACACCGCGATCGACTTCACCGACGACGCCAACATGACCGTCGAAGGCCTGCCCTCGACATGCACCAAGAAGGTCGTCCGGCCGGATCCGGACGAGGCGATCAAGGAAAACCAGAAGACCCTGACGGACGCGTTCTTCAACGATCCGACAGGCACCGACATGAGCAAGATCTTCGCCACCAAGCTCGAGTTGAACTGCCCGCCGGAAGGATGATTTGGTGATGAGACCGTCTCTGCGCGCAAGCAGGTTCCGCAAAAGTGTCGCACGGTTTTGCGATTGGAACCTGCGACAAGCAAGGGAATCCAGGCGGATATTCGTGGGACATCCCACGAATATCCGCCTGGCTCTCGGCCTCCTGGCAGCCGCCTTGATGGCGACCCATCTGTCGGGCGTGGCCCATGCCCAGAGCTCGCTCGGCATCGGCACCAATGACGGCATGGCGCCGACCACTACGGGTCCGTTCGCCCATATCCTGATGTGGATCAACCTCAGGCAGCAGGAATTCTACCATTCGCTGGCCGCCGCCATGAAGGCGATGCGCCAGGACGGCAGCAAGCTGTGGCTGCTGATCGGCCTGTCCTTCGCCTACGGCATCTTCCACGCCGCCGGCCCCGGCCACGGCAAGGCGGTGATCTCGTCCTACATGGTCGCCAACGAAGTGGCGCTGCGGCGCGGCATCCTGCTTTCCTTCGTCTCGGCGCTGCTGCAGGGCCTGACGGCGGTGGTCGTCATGATGCTTGCCTATTTCGTGCTGCGCGGCACCGCGATCTCGATGACCGACGCGGCCTGGTTCCTGGAAATCTCCAGCTTCGTGCTGGTGACGCTGTTCGGTGCCTGGCTTTTGTGGCGCAAGCTTGGTCCGTCGATCCTGCGCCTGTTCGGCAGGACGCCCGCTTACAGCCTGTCGGCTGCCCATGCGGGCCATTCGCATGCGGGGCACGCGCATACCCCTTCGCATGCAGGCCATTCCCACGCACATGCTCACGCCGCGCACTCCCTGCACGTGCACGACGATCATGATCATCATGACCATTCGCATGCGCACGCTCATGATCATGGCGCGCATGAGCATCACGCCGCGCACGGCCACGCCCATCACGACCATGGCCCGGGCGAAGTCTGCGAGACCTGCGGCCATTCGCACGCGCCGGACCCGGCGATGCTGTCGGGCGACCGCTTCGACTGGAAGACAGCCTGGTCGGCGGTGGCCGCCGTCGGCATCCGCCCCTGCTCCGGCGCGCTGATCGTGCTGAGCTTCGCGTTGCTCAACGGACTGTGGCTAGGCGGGTTGCTGTCGGTGCTGGCGATGTCGATCGGCACCGCGATCACCGTCTCGGCGCTGGCGACGATCGCCGTGACGGCCAAGAACTGGGCGGTCTACTTCGCCGGCGACGGACGCATCGGCAACCGCATCCATTCGATCGTCGAGATCGGCGGCGCCGCCTTCATCTTCCTGGTCGGACTGCTGCTTCTGTCGGCCAGCCTGTCGGGCGGCGTCTGAACTCTATCAGACTATCTTTCCGTCCAGCTCGTCCTCGATATGCGCGCGGATGATCTCGTCAAAGCTCTGCTCGGCCGCAAAGCCTAGTTCCCTCGCCCGCCTCGCCTCGAAGCGCGTCGGCCAGCCTTTGACGATCGCCCATATGGTCTCGTCGGGCTGCTCGCGGATCCGCCTCGCCACCTCGGCGCCGGCAATACGCTCCAGCGCCTCGATCTGCTCGCCGACGGTCACGGCGACGCCTGGCATCGTGAGGTTGCGGCGCGGACCGACCTTGTCGCCGTCGATTTCGGCCGCATGGATGAGGAAATTCACCGCCGAGCGCGGGCTGGCATGGGTGTGCAGCACCGAGCGCGGCACCGGCAGGATCGCCTCCTGCCCGGCGAGCGGCTCGCGGATGATGCCGGAGAAGAAGCCCGACGCCGCCTTGTTCGGCTTGCCGGGGCGCACGCAGATCGTCGGCAGGCGAATGCCGATGCCGTCGAAGAAGCCGCGCCGCGTGTAATCGGCGAGCAGCGCTTCGCTCATCTGCTTCTGCGTGCCGTATGAGGTGAGCGGCGTCGGATGGAACTCGTCCGGAATGACGTCCGGGAACGGCGCGCCGAACACGGCAATCGACGAGGTGAAGACGAGGCGCGGCGCGAACGCCGCCAGCCGCACGGCGTCGAACAACGCGCGCGTGCCGTCGAGATTGACGCGGTAGCCCAGATCGAAATTGGCTTCCGCCTCGCCCGACACGATGCCCGCAAGGTGGAAGATCACGTCCGGACGCGGAGCCACGAG
>NZ_RZTO01000554.1:0-4260 GCF_003997225.1 Mesorhizobium sp. M2C.T.Ca.TU.002.02.1.1 | reverse complement strand
ACCATGGACGGCGAGCGCGCGCCGGTCGACTGGTCGGCGAACAGAAGCTGCACGTCCTTGGCGCGCGCTTCCTTGCCGTTGATGCGATAGAGCGAGCCCGCCTCACGCTCGATCCGGCGCGATACCTGCAGCTCATCGGCATCGTTGAAGGCGGCGGGCGCGGTGCGGTCGGTGTTGTCGAGGAAAAGCGTGACTTCGGCGGTGTTGCGCGCCGGGCGCGCGCCTGAGCCGGAGAAGATCACGTCGTCCATGCCGGACGCGCGCATGTTCTTGTAGGAGCTTTCGCCCATCACCCAGCGCAAAGCTTCGACGAGGTTCGACTTGCCGCAGCCGTTCGGCCCGACAATGCCGGTCAGCCCGCGCTCGATGACGAACTCGCCGGGCTCGACGAAGGATTTGAAACCGAGGAGGCGAAGGCGCGAAAATTTCATTCGCGCCGCCCCACACTACAGGCCATGGCGCCGAAGCCCGACCGCTTCGGCGCGGCCTGGATGTCAAAGCAGAGGGTCGATGATGGCCGACATTTCCTCAATCGACATCGCCCCTTTGTAGGTCTTTCCGTTGATGAAGAAGGTCGGCGTCGAGTCGACCTTGAACTCGTCCGCTCCGCGTTTCTGGACTGCTCTCACATCGTCCAGAAGTTTCTGGTCCGTCAAGCAGGACTCAAAGGACTCCTGTGTAAAACCGGCCAGCTTCGAAATCTGCAGCAGCGCTTCCTTGGTGTTGTTGACGCCGACCCAGCTCGGCTGCTGCTTGAACAGCACGTCGACCATGGCGAAGTAATTGTCCTTGGAGCAGCGCGCCAGCATGAAGCCCGCCTCGGCGCTCGGGTCGAAGGGAAATTCGCGCAGGATGTAACGAACCTTGCCGGTGTCGATATACTTCTTCTTCAACTCAGGAAAGGTCGTGTCGTTGAAATGCGCGCAATGCGGGCAGGTCATCGACGCATATTCGACGATGGTGACCTTGGCATCGTCCTTGCCGAGCTGCTTGTCGGGCAGCGCGCCGGGCTTCAGCAGTTCCGCCATATCGACGGTGCCTTGCGCCTCCGGCACCTGGACCGCGGCCGGGGTCGCGGCCGGCTTGGCAGGCGTCGACGGGTCGGCAGGCTTCACATCGGCGGCCTTCGCCTCTTCGCCGGAGTCGCTGCACGCAGCAAGCAGCGCCACCGCGGGAACAGCGGCCAGCGTGGTCAGAACGTTTCTGCGGGACAGACTTTTGCCAAACGGGGCGCGGTTCATGCGAATCACCTGATATCGGTTGGATTTTGCAATGCAAGAGCTAGAAAAGGCGAGAGTTGGCGCGAATTAAGGCATCGCGATCCCCAATCCAATCGCGAAACTTGATCATAAGCATCACGAATGCGCGAGATTGGTGACGCATTCATGACGCTTCTTACGACCCTTTGCGCTTCCTTTCACCCATAATCGTGGCGCCGAGCCGCTCCAGCGAAGCGCGCAGGCCGTCGTCCTCGATCTTGCCGACCAGATGCGAAAGCTTCGATTTCTCTGCCTCGCTCAAGGGCAGCGGCGCCCGCTTCGGCCGCGCCTTTTGCGAAAGCACCGGCTTTTGCAGGATCTTGATGCGGCCGATCGCGTTGAAGCCCAGGAAGGCGTTGACGCGGTTGATGACCTCGCCGGCCTCATGCTGCAGATGCAGCGCCGCCATGCCTTCGCAGGCGATGATCAGTGTCGCCGGCTCGAACGGATCGTCCTCGTGCAGGCGGCGCGGCCACTGGATCTTCTCCGGGCGCGAATGGATGGCAAGGCGCGGCCCGGCGATCTCTTCCCAGGACTGCACCAGCCCGATCGAGATGCCGGCGCGCTTCCTCAGCACCGGATCGAGGATCTCGGTCGCGAGATCGCTCACCGGAACGGGATTGCCGAAGGCTCTTTTCCCTGCCATGTGCGTTCTCCAGTCCCCCAGTTCATCCGATCAATGGCACCGCTAGACCAGACCCGCAAGGCATCACAGCAGGCCGCATCCGGCGATACGGGCATCGCATCCCGCCTGCTTACCTGGTACGACGCGCATCATCGCGACCTGCCCTGGCGCGTGACGCCGGGCGCGTTTGCGCGCGGCGTGCGTGCCGATCCCTATCGCGTGTGGATGTCCGAGGTGATGCTGCAGCAGACCACGGTCGAGGCGGTAAAAGCCTATTTCCGCAATTTCGTCGAGAAATGGCCGACGGTCGAGGCGCTGGCGGCGGCGCCGGCCGAGGATGTGATGAAGGCCTGGGCCGGGCTTGGCTATTATTCCAGGGCGCGCAACCTGAAGGCCTGCGCCGACCTCGTCGCACATACGGGCGGCCGCTTTCCCGACACCGAGGCCGGGTTGCGCGAACTACCGGGAGTCGGCGCCTATACCGCAGCGGCGATTGCGGCGATCGCTTTCGGCCGGCCGGCCGCGGTCGTCGACGGCAATGTCGAGCGGGTCGTGACCCGGCTTTATTCGATCGAAACGCCGCTCAGCGAGGCCAAGCCGCAAATCCGCGCGCTGGTCGAAAAGCTGGTGCCGGAGACGCGACCCGGCGATTTCGCCCAGGCGATGATGGATCTCGGCGCGACGATCTGCACGCCGAAACGCCCGCGCTGCATGCTCTGCCCGGTGCGCGAGGATTGCAGCGCCATTCTTTCGGGCGATCCCGAGCGTTTCCCGGTCCGCCTGCCGAAAGACGACAAGCCGCTTCGCAAGGGCGCTGCCTTCGTCGCCGAGCGCGACGACGGCGCCATCCTTCTGCGCAAGCGGCCTGAGAAGGGCCTCCTCGGCGGCATGACCGAGGTGCCGACCACGGCTTGGACCGCCCGCGTAGACGGCGCCACGACGGCCGACGCCGCGCCCTTTCCAGCCGATTGGCGTCGCGCCGGGCGGATCGGGCATGTCTTCACCCATTTCGCGCTCGAACTCGACATCTTCCATGCCCGGATCAAAGGCGATGCGCCGGCAGGACATTTCTGGTCGCTGGCCCATCAAATTCCCGGGGAAGCGTTGCCCACCGTCATGAAAAAGGTAATCGAGGCGGCCATACCGGGGGCGACCAAAAAGCAACCTACCCGCTGAAAGGCCCGCAATGACCGAAATTCGCCACATCGTCTTCGACATCGGCAAGGTGCTGGTCCATTACGATCCGGACATCCCGTTCAGCCGCCTGATCCCGGACGCCACGGAGCGGAAGTGGTTCTTCGACAATGTCTGCACCAGCGCCTGGAACCTCGAGCAGGATCGCGGCCGAACCTGGGAAGAAGCCGAATCATTGCTGATCGCCGAGCATCCCGATCACGCCGAAAACATCCGCAACTTCCGCCGGCACTGGCATGAGATGGCGCCGCACGCCTATGAAGACAGCGTCGCTCTGCTCGAAGGCCTGATCGATGACGGCCACGACGTGACGCTGCTCACCAACTGGGCCTCGGACACGTTTCGCGAGGCGCGCGCCCGTTTTCCGTTCCTGGAGAAACCGCGCGGTGTCACCGTCTCCGGCGATATCGGCCTGATCAAGCCGGACCGCGCGATCTACGACCATCACGTGGCGTCGTTTGGGCTCGATCCGGCGGCATCGCTGTTCATCGACGACAGCCAGAAGAATGTCGACGGCGCCAGGGCCGCCGGCTGGCAGTCAGTGCTGTTCACCGACGCCAATACGCTTAAAGCGGACCTTGAACGGTTCGGGATTGCGGCTTGAACTGAATCGCTTGCGGCGATCCGTTGAAGTCTTGATTCAAGTGCGGGTGGCCGCTCAGGCTCCTGCCCGCTCCATGCCGAGACGGGCGATGCGGCGCAGCTCGTCGATCGGGGTGAGGCCGCCGCTGCGCTCATAGTGCCAGAAGGTCCAGCCGTTGCAGGCATCCAGACCTTGCACCTCGGCACCGATCTTGTGGATCGAGCCGGCGCTCTCGCCGATCGCCAGCGTGCCGTCGGCGCGCACCTTCGCCGCCCAGCGCTTCTTGGCGTCGTAGAGCGTGGCGCCCGGCGCCACCAGGCCGTTGTCGATCAGGCTGATGAAGGCGACGCGCGGTTCGGCGCGCTTGCCCGAAAGCACGGTGAGATCGGCGCTTTCCAGCGGGCGCACCGCGGCGATGCGCTCATTGGCGGCGTCGATATAGGCCTGCTCGCGCTCGATGCCGACGAAGTGGCGGCCGAGGCGCTTGGCGACGGCGCCCGTGGTGCCGGAGCCGAAGAACGGATCGAGCACGACGTCGCCCGGCTTGGTCGAAGCCATCATGATGCGGGCCAGCAGCGCTTCCGGCTTCTGCGTCGGGT
>NZ_RZTO01000553.1:0-4274 GCF_003997225.1 Mesorhizobium sp. M2C.T.Ca.TU.002.02.1.1 | reverse complement strand
CCACCGGCTTCGACCCCGATGGCATGGATCTCGCCGCCCCGGATGCGACCTGCAGGATTTTCTTTCCCCGGCCTCTGCAAAGCGCGCGTGAATTGCGCTCGGCGCTTGTCGAGATGGCAAAGGCGGCACGCGCGGCAGAGCAAGACCGATAGTTGATCGCGAGCCGGCGAAAGCAACGCTTGAGATTTAGATAAAATGATCTACCTTCGTTGTGACGCTGATTCAGCAGCGCCCATCGACATCTGAACATTGTGGAATCAGGCGCCATTGCCCCCTGGCGCCAGGATGAGCCAGGACCCTTGGGGGATCTATGATCTCAAATAAGCTTATCGCCAATGCGGAATCGGCTGCCGCGTTTCTCACCCTCATGGGCAACGAAAAGCGCTTGCTGATCGTGGCCCATCTGATCGATGACGAAATGTCGGTCGGCGCCATCGCCGAGAAGGTGCAACTCAGCCAGTCCGCACTGTCGCAGCATCTCGCCAAGTTGAGGGCGCTCGATCTTGTCGAGACCCGGCGCGACCGCCAGATGATCTACTATTCCTGCAAATCCGAAGCGGTGCGCGAGTTGCTGCGTATGCTGGAAGGCATTTTCGGCGAAGGCGATCTTTCCCAGATGGCCTACCGCTTGCGCCGCGCTGGGGCTTGACCCGCGGTTCCAGTCACTCATACCTTGCCGACTAGAGCATTTTGCAGCCAAGCGAAATCGCTTGGCGTCGCACAAATGCGGCTAAAACAAAGAGATAGAGCGGTTTAGCGCTTCCGTGAAACGGTGAACCGCTCTAAAGCGCGTCGCGCTGAACCGGATTCAGTCAACGCGCTTTAAGTCTTTGTTTTGATGCATGTCGTCGTGTTTTGATGCATGCCGTCGTCCCAGAATCGCTGCACACTTCTGGGCGACATGCATTGGTCTTCGGCGAGGCACGCATGAACCTCATCCCCATCGACGACCCCCGGGACCCGCGCGTCGCCGCCTATCTCGACATCCGCGAGCGCGATCTCGTCGGCCGGCAAGGCCGCTTCGTCGCCGAAGGCAAGGTGGTGCTTGACCTCCTGTTGTCGGCCGGGCGCTTCGCCGCCGAGTCTGCCCTCATCCTCGAAAACAGGCTGGCTGGCGCGCGCGAGATCTTGAACAAGGCGCCGCCGGATTTCCCCGTCTACGTTGCCGCCGGTGAGGTCATGGACCGGATCGCCGGCTTCCACATGCATCGCGGCATCCTGGCGATCGGCATGCGTGGCGACCCGGTGCCCGCCGAGATTCTGGTGGAGACCTTGCCCCGGCGCGCATTGGCCGTCGTCCTGGTCGGCATATCCAATCACGACAACATGGGAGCGATCTTCCGCAACGCGGCGGCCTTCGGCGCGGGCGCGGTGCTGCTCGACCAGACCTGCTGCGATCCGCTCTACCGTAAGGCAATCCGTGTTTCGGTGGGCGCGGCGCTCAAGGTTCCCTTCGCCTTCTTCGGCGATACCGGAGCCTTCACCGCGACGCTCGATCGGCTTGGCTTCAGCCAGTTCGCTCTGTCGCCGGGCGGAGCAACCGACATCCGCGCCGCGGAGCGGCCAGCGAGGCTGGCGCTCTATCTCGGCACCGAAGGCGAAGGCCTGCCGCGGGACCTGCTTACCCGGCTGCACACTATGAGGATCGGCATGGCGGAAGGTTTTGACAGCCTGAATGTCGCCGCGGCGTCTGCAATAGCGCTGCATCACTTTTCCGACCGGTAGCCACGGAACGACCCCGGGGCAGCTCGCGGTCGTCTTTCTCAGTTACGAGCCGGCCTTCTGCAAAGCCCTCACGCGGTCGGCAAGGCTGACGCCGCGCCCATTCTGCTGCCCCTCGCCCGCCAGCGCCTTGGCGATAGGGGAATCCGGCCCGTCGAGCTTCATCGTCAGATTGACGACCTCGGCCGCCAGTTCGTTCATTTGTTCGCGAAGGCCGGCGCCGGAGCGTGCGTCGCCCGCCGATTCCGGCAACGGCGTCCCCGCGGCGGCAAGATCGGTTTTCAGCCGCTTGTTCTCACGCGCCAGCGCCGTCAGCCTTGCCTCCAGCCGTTCCCGGTCGCCCTCGAGCCTGGCGATTGCCTTATCGACATCGTCACTTTTCGCAGCCGAGCCGGCAGCCAGCCGCGCGACGCCGTTCGCCGCGGCGGTCTCCTTCGAACGTTCGCGCATTCGAGCAAGGTCCTTCTCATGCCGGTCGAGCTTTTCCTCGCGATCGGCAAGCGTGGCGAGCAGCCGTTCCACCTTCTTCTCGAGCTCGGCCGTTTTCTTCTTCTCAGCCTTCAACGCTTCGCGAGCGGCCTTGCTTTCCGAGGCGACTTCCTGGTTGCGCCGGTCCGCCTCCTTGCGCTGGCCTTTGAGCAACGCGATATCGCTGGCGAGCTTTTCCAGCTCCGATTCTCGCGCGACCAGCTCGATCTGGCGATTCGAGGACGAAAAGCTGGCGTCATCATACATCTGCTCGAGCTTTTGCAGCTCCAGCGCGCGCTTCTCCAAAGCCCGCTCCATCTGTGCATGCTTTTCCGACAGGCGGTGCAGATCCTCCTCGCGCTGCCTGAGCTCCGCATTCTTGGCCTGCAGATCGGAGAGCGCCTGGTTCTTGTCCTTCGTTTCGACCGCGAGCCCCTTCAAGGCCTCGCGCCCGCGACCGATCTCGACCAGCTGTTCGGCCACCTTCTCCTGCAGATTCTTGACGGTTATCTCCAGCCGGCGCGTCGTCATGGCGTATTCCGCACGGACCCGGTCCTTGTCCGCCTGGATCTCGGCGGGCGTCAGCGGCAACGAAGCCTCGAGGCGCCTGCGCGTCAGGACAACGGCCCGCCGCCAGACCGCCGGCGCGACCAGCGACACCAGAAAAACGGCGCAAAGGAAACCAAGTACGAAGAACAGAACCGACTGGACCAAGGCGTGCTATCCACTTTACGGGGCGGCAATCGCGGGATTGTACCATCTTGGCATGGCGGAAATTCAACGCCGCGGCAAGAGCTTGCCGCGGCGCGATCAGCACAGTCCGAGCGATTGTAGCGAGCGCAATCCGATCAGAACGGGTTCCAGGTCGGCCTTTCGGTGAGCTTCAGATAGCCGAGATTGACCCCGAGACGGGCACCGACGCCGGTGCGGATCGGCACGAGCAGCACCCGGTTGCTCTGCAATACGTTGAAGCCGACGCCCGCGATGACATAGGCGGAGCCGGCGACGCCGCCGAAGCGGTTATAAAGGCTGCTGATGTCGTCGAGGTTATAGACCAGCATCATCACCCGCGATCCCTCGCCGCCGAAATCCCAGCCGAGCGACGGACCCTGCCAGAACACCTTATGGTCGCCGGCGTTCTTGGTGTAGAGCGTCCCTTCGCCATAAGTCAGGCCGCCGATCAGGGCGCCGGATCCTTCCTCGCCGAGCAGGTAGCCGTTGGGGAGGCCGTAGGAGGCAAAGATCTTCTCGACGACGGTGGCCAGGCCGCCGGACGTCTCGCCGAAGAATTTATGACCGGAATCGACGATTTCCTGAGCGGTGTACTGCTGAGCCCGCGACGCCGAGGTCGAAAGGACCAAAGCCGCCAGGAGTGTGATGGTCATGGTGAGGACACGGACGAACGTCCGGTCGTAGTATCGGGAAAACATGCTTCCAAATCTCCGTCAGGGAGCACTTTCGCCGACGCCTCGCACCCCTGCGGCTTCTTGCCGGCCGTTCAGGGTGGCTATCACGGGCAAATTATGCCGTAATCCTTTTTCAACCATTAAGCTCCCACACGAAGATGGCGGTTCGAAGGCTGCGCGTGCGCCTCCGCAGTGGGTTTCCCCCGCGAACACACCATTTTCGCCGCCGACAATTTTGGATTTGTTGATGCGCGCTCGGGCCCTGTGTATTCAGAAAGCCTTGGAAAGAGCGTGATTCGTGTGGGCAGGCGCGAAAACTGTCGCTCGGCCATGAACAAGTGACTTAAGCAGGGATTTCGCCGATGGCCGAGCTTTTCACCCTTTCCGCGCCTGATCTCGCGGCACTGCTTTGCAGCCGCGTCTGCCACGACATCATTTCGCCGGTGGGCGCAATCAACAACGGCCTCGAGCTGCTCGACGAGGGCGGCGCCGACGAAGACGCCATGAAGCTCATTCGCCAGAGCGCCAGGAACGCCTCGGCGCGACTGCAGTTTGCCCGCATTGCCTTCGGCGCCGCGGGTTCCGCCGGTATGATGATCGACACCGGCGATGCCGAGGCCGTGGCCATCGCCTTCTTGAAGAACGAAAAGCCGGAACTGGTTTGGAACGGCTCCCGGG
>NZ_RZTO01000552.1:0-4281 GCF_003997225.1 Mesorhizobium sp. M2C.T.Ca.TU.002.02.1.1 | reverse complement strand
GTCGCAGGCGACGCCGACCTATAATTCACAGACAAACGAGCCGGTCGTTTCGTTCACCTTCAATTCCCGCGGAGCGACCCGGTTCGGTCAGGCGACCCAGCAGAATGTCGGCAAGCCATTTGCCATCGTTCTCGACAACCAGGTGATTTCGGCGCCGGTTATCCGCGAACCTATCCTTGGCGGCAGCGGCCAGATATCCGGCAATTTCACGGCCGAGAGCGCCAACGACCTTGCCGTGCTGTTGCGAGCGGGCGCCCTGCCGGCAAAGCTGACCATCATCGAAGAGCGCACGGTCGGCCCGGGCCTTGGCCAGGACTCGATCCATGCGGGTAAAATCGCCGGCATCATCGGCTCGATCCTCGTCGTCGCCTTCATGTTCGTCGCCTACGGCTTCCTCGGCTTCCTCGCCAACATCGCGCTCGCGGTCCACGTGGCGATGATCGTGGCCGTGCTGTCGCTGCTGGGCGCAACGCTGACCTTGCCAGGCATCGCCGGTATCGTGCTCACCATCGGCATGGCGGTGGACTCCAACGTTCTGATCTACGAGCGCATCCGCGAGGAGCGGCGAAACGGCCGCTCGGTGATTCAGGCGATCGATACGGGCTTCTCCAAAGCGCTGGCGACGATCGTGGACTCCAACGTCACCTCGCTGATCGCCACCGTGGTGCTGTTCTGGCTGGGCACCGGACCGGTCAAGGGGTTCGCCATCACCTACGCGATCGGCATCCTGACGACGGTCTTCACCGCTTTCACCTTCACGCGCATGCTGGTGTCGATCTGGCTGCGCCGCGCCCGGCCGAAGGAACTGCCGCGCGCGCCGGTCACCTTCATTCCGCCGGGCACGAAAATCCCGTTCATGGGCATCCGCCGCTGGACCTTCGCCCTGTCCAGCCTGTTGTCGATCCTGTCGGTCGTCGGGTTCCTGACCATCGACATCAATTACGGCATCGACTTCAAGGGCGGCTCGATGATCGAGGTGCAGGCGAAGCAGGGCAACGCCGATCTCGGCGACATCCGCAACAGGCTGTCCGAGCTCAACATCGGCGAGATCCAGGTGCAGCAATTCGGCGCGCCGAACGACGTGCTGATCCGCGTCGGCACGCAGGACGCCGGCGAGAATGCCGAGCAGACCGTCATCGACAAGGTGCGGGGCGAGCTGCAGGACCAGTATGATTTCCGCCGCGTCGAAGTGGTCGGCCCGACGGTGTCCGGCGAACTTGCCAAGCAGGGCACGATCGCCATGCTGATCGCGCTGGTCGGCATCCTGCTCTATGTCTGGTTCCGCTTCGAATGGCAGTTCGCGGTCGGCGCCATCATCGCCACGGTGCACGATGTGGTGATGACGATCGGCTTCTTCGTCCTGACCGGGCTGGAGTTCAACCAGTCGTCGCTGGCGGCGATCCTGACCATTATCGGCTATTCGCTGAACGACACGATCGTCGTCTATGACCGCGTCCGCGAGGATCTTCGAAGATATAAGAAGATGCCGCTGCCGCAGCTGTTGAACAACGCCATCAACGAGACGCTGTCTCGAACCACGCTGACGTCGGTCACCACCATCCTGGCGCTGTTGGCGCTCGTGCTGTTCGGCGGCGAGGTGATCCGCTCCTTCACGATGGCAATGCTGTTCGGCGTGATCTTCGGCACCTACTCGTCGATCTTCATCGCCGCGCCGCTGCTGATCCTGTTCCGGTTGCGGCCGCAGGCCGCGACCGAAGAGGAGAAGAAGCCGGTGAACGGCAAGGCCGTGACGACCTGACGCCATCAACGCCGGATGATTTCAGGTCGAGTCGACCTGAAATCATCCCAATCAAAGAGATAGGGCATGATGTCGTCGGAAAACCGCTCCACACTTTTCGGCATCATGCTCTAGACCCATGGCCAAAGGCATCATCATCCGCGAGGCGCATTTCCCCGGCAAGGCGCCGATCGAGGCCTATGGCAATGGCGGCTTCCGCTTTGCCGACATGTCACATCGCGGCTCATTGCTCGTCCTGCCGTCGGGCATCCATGGCTGGGAGCCCGCCGATCCGCTGGCGCTGAAGGCCGCGGATTTCGACAGGCTGTTCGCCGAAGCCGGCAAGGTGGAGATCCTGCTGGTCGGCATGGGCAAGGAATTGCGGCCGCTGCCGGCGCCTCTGCGCGCCGCGCTCAAGGAAGCCGGCATCTCGGCCGACCCGATGTCTACCGGGGCGGCGGTGCGGACCTACAATGTGCTCCTCGCCGAGGATCGCGCCGTCGCGGCCGCGCTGATCGCCGTCGACTGAATGGCCAACACGTCCACCACCGTCAAGAATGGCAACGTCGTCATGGATGCGGTGCGCTCGGCCGACCATGACCGGTACCTGTCGGCGCTCTACGCGCCGGCCGACAAGCGTGACGCGCTGCTCGCGCTCTACGCCTTCAACGCCGAAGTCGCGAGCGTGCGCGATCGCATCCACGAGCCGCTGCCAGGTGAAGTCAGGCTGCAATGGTGGCGCGACGTCGTTTCGGCCGACGGGGATGCCGAGACGGGCCATCCGACCGCCGATGCGCTGCGCGCGACGATCGCTGCCAACCATCTGCCGAAGGCCGCCTTCGAAAACATGCTCGAGGCGCGGATCTTCGATCTCTATGACGATCCGATGCCGTCGCGGACCGACCTCGAGGGCTATTGCGGCGAAACGGCCGCGGCGCTGATCCAGCTTGCGGCGATGGCGCTCGATCCGGCCGCGGCGCCGGGCTTTGCCGAGCTGGCAGGTCGAGCGGGCTGCGCCCAGGCCATCACCGGGCTGCTGCTTCTGCTGCCGTTGCACCGTCGGCGCGGCCAGTGCTTTGTGCCCGCCGATATATTGGCGGCAGCCGGCACGGCGCCGGAAGAGTTCGTCAAGGGAGAGGGCGGAGCTGCCGCGGAGCGGGCGGTGGCGGCGATGATCGCGCTGGCGCGGGAGCATCTCAACGCTTTCGAGAAAGCTGCGCCGGTGCTTCCGGTTTCGCTGCGCCCGGCCTTCCTGCCGCTGGCGCTGACGCGCGCCTATCTCGACAAGATGGAAAAGGCGGGCAGTTCGGTGCTCTGCAGGACGGTAGCGCTCTCCATCCTGCGCCGGCACTGGCTGCTCCTGCGTCACGCGATGCGGGGCTGGACGCCCCTTTGACGTAAACGTCAATCATGCTAGGGATTCCATTGCGTGGACTCGCGTCAAAGAAATGCGGGCCGCCGGAGGAGCCGCCTTTCCATGAGCCTGCCAGTCCTGGTCGTTCTTGTCGTGTTCGGCATCGCGCTGTCGGTCGCGGCCGTGCATTTCACCGGCGGCACGACAACCGCGATGCTCGCTGGCGCAGATCAGGCTCTCGCACGCTTTGCCGAGGATTTTCCCGACGAAAGGCCGGGCGCCGTGCGGCTGACAGCCGACAACCATACCGCCTTTCTCGATCTTGGCCCGCAGCGTTGCGGCATCGTCCAGAGCATAGGCGACTGTTTCCTGACGCGCATCGTCATGCCGCACGACATTCTGGCGCTGGCGAGGGAAGGCAATGCGGTCTCGCTGCGGCTCAACGATTTCACCTGGAAAGGCGGCAGTTTCGTCTTTGCCGACGAAGCGGGCGCGCTGGCCGTGGTGGCGGCATTGCAGGGCCACGATCGAATCCGAAAGGCGGCGTGATGGATCAGTATAATTTCCCGCAGGTCACCCAGCTTGCGATCCCGTTCTTCGTCGCGGCGATCCTGATCGAGCTCTGGCTGGTGCGCACCGGGCGCGCCAAGGGATCGTTCGAGACGCGCGACACGCTGACCAGCCTGATGATGGGGACCGGCAATGTCGTCGCAGGCCTGCTGCTCGGCGTCGTGTCCTATTGGGCGCTGCTGTGGCTGTGGCAGTTCCGCTTCTTCAATCTCGGCCTGTCGATCTGGGTGTTTGTCGCCGCCTTCCTGCTCGATGACCTGCGCTACTATGTCTATCACCGCATCGCGCACCGGGTGCGCTGGGTGTGGGCCGAACACGTCAACCATCATTCCAGCCAGCACTACAATCTTTCGACGGCGCTGAGGCAGAGCTGGACCGGCCTGTTCACCTTCACCTTTATCCTGCAGGCGCCGCTGGTGCTCGCCGGCTTCCATCCGGCGGTGATCGCCTTCGTCTTCGGCTTCAACCTTGTCTGGCAGTTCTGGATTCACACCGAGACGATCGGCAAGATGTGGGGCTGGTTCGAATTCATCTTCAACACGCCCTCGCACCACCGCGTCCACCACGCCACCAACCCGCGCTATCTCGACGCCAACTATGCCGGAACGCTGATCATCTG
>NZ_RZTO01000551.1:0-4283 GCF_003997225.1 Mesorhizobium sp. M2C.T.Ca.TU.002.02.1.1 | reverse complement strand
AGGGCCATTTCACCGATCCGCTCGATGCGGCGCTCGGCGACCTGTTCGACCGCAACCTGCCGACGGCGACAATGGCCGGGGCCGTGTTCGACCTCGCCGGCTTCGCCATAGGCCACGCGGAGCGCCAGAAGTTGATCGAGTTTGTCGCTACGCATCTGGTCCATTTCAAGCAGGGTGGCCCGAAGCTGGCTTTCGCCGCGCTCGGCATCGGCAACGAGGCGCCCGGGGTGGGCGGGTAGCTCGTTCCCCGACACTGGGATTTTGAAAGGTTGCCGCTTGCCTTGGCAGACCCATGCCTTGGCGATTGGCCGAGACGCCTGTCGCGGTCGTCATCCACGGGCGGAGCGAAGCCCTGGAATGACGAGGTTCATGAGCCTGCAGCTCATCGCCAGCCTTTGCGCTGACTACCCCAGCGGATGTTGACAGCCTTGCCCGACAAGCCTGCAATGTTTCAAAATCACTGTGTTGAGGAACTACTCACCCGACCCGTTCACGACCTGCCGCGCGGCATAGTCGGATCCGTTCGAATTCCAGAACAGGCGCACCGCCTTGCCGACCAGGTTCCCGTAAGGCACCGTGCCCATGGTGAAGCGGCTGTCGGCGGAATTGTCACGGTTGTCGCCGAGCATGAAATACTCCCCGGCCGGCACGACGATTTCGGGCGTGTCGTCGCCGATCGAAGGGGCGGTGTAGTCGATCACCAGATAGGAGACGCCTTCCGGCAGCGTTTCGCGCTGCAGCCGTGCCGAGCGTATGTCCTGGGTGACATAGTCACCGAGGTCCTCCAGCTCGACGGGCACCCGGTTGATGTAGAGCCGGCCGTCGCTCATCTGGATGCGGTCGCCCGGCAGACCGACGATGCGCTTGACGTAGTCCGTTTCGGGATCGCTGCGCGGCCTGAACACCACCACATCGCCGCGTTTCGGCGGGCTGCCCAGGACCCGACCGTCGACCGGCAGCAATCCGAGGGGAATACTGTAGCGGCCATAGCCATAGACATATTTGGAAGCGAAGAAATAGTCGCCCAGCTGGAGCGTCGGCTCCATGCTGGCGGACGGCATCGAGAAGGGCTGGAACAGGAACGTGCGGATCGCGAGCGCCGCCCCATAGGAGGTGAGAGCGACCAGGATCAGCACCCAGAACCCCTGCGCGTACCACTTGTCGGGCCGGAAACGCCGCGCGAACGGAACGACGATCGCCGCCGACAGGATCGCCAGACCAGGCCCGGCGAAATCGGCAAGCCAGGCCAGATTGGCGCTTGGGAAAACCGGCAGCCCGACATAGCAGGCTGCAATCGAGGCCAAGCTGACGACGATCAGCCAGGCGACCGCGGCACGGCCGGCGCCGATCCACAGGAAGCCGCCGAAAGGCCCACCGAACAGCGACACCAGCGCTGTCGACCATCTCGATCGTGAGCCTTGTTCGTTGGACATCCGGCGGCCTTCTCACAAGCAGCGCGGACTGTCTCGCAAACGACAAAACGGGGCAAATAAAAAAGCGGGGCGAACCCCGCTCTTCAATTGAAGTCAGGCGCGACTTCCTCAGGCTGGCAGCAGCGCGCCTTCCAGCGTGGTGAGCTGGGCGAGGAACTGCTCGGCGCGGCTGCGCGCCACGTCGTCCTTGGCGTCGGCGGCGTCTTCCTTGGCGTCCTGGATACGACGCGCGAGGTCCGCACGGTCGATGTCGTTCACATGCACCGCCGATTCGGCGAGCAGCGTGCAGCCGGACGGCAGGATGTCGGCGAAACCGCCGAACACGACATAGCGGTCTTCCTTGCCGCTGGCCGCCTTCACCGTGACGACGCCGGGCTTGATGGTGGTCATGACCGGCGCGTGCTGCGCCATCACCGTCATCTCGCCTTCGGCGCCCGGGATGACGACGGACTCGACCTGTTCGGAAACGAGCAGCCGCTCCGGCGAGACCAGTTCGAACTTGAAAGCTTCAGCCATGATCAATTTAGCGAATGGTGAATGGTGAATGGTGAATGGCCCAAATGACCTTCACCTCAGTCCGATTTCCTATCCGCTACTCCCTATTCACCATTCACTATTGACCATTCACCAATCAGGCCGCTTCAGCCGCCAGGCGCTGCGCCTTCTCGACCGCTTCGTCGATGCCGCCGACCATGTAGAAGGCGGCTTCCGGCAGGTGGTCGTAGTCGCCGGCGCAGAGGCCCTTGAAGCCCTTGATGGTGTCCGCGAGGTCGACCAGCTTGCCCGGCGAGCCGGTGAAGACTTCGGCGACGAAGAACGGCTGCGACAGGAAGCGCTCGATCTTGCGGGCGCGGGCCACCGTCTGCTTGTCCTCTTCCGACAGCTCGTCCATGCCAAGGATGGCGATGATGTCCTGCAGCGACTTGTAGCGCTGCAGGATCGACTGCACCTGGCGAGCGACCTGGTAGTGCTCCTCGCCGACGACCATCGGGTCGAGCATGCGCGAGGTCGAGTCCAGCGGATCGACGGCCGGGTAGATGCCCTTTTCAGAGATCGCGCGGTTGAGCACGGTCGTGGCGTCGAGGTGCGCGAAGGAGGTCGCCGGCGCCGGGTCGGTCAAGTCGTCGGCCGGCACGTAGATGGCCTGCACCGAGGTGATCGATCCCTTGGTCGTGGTCGTGATGCGCTCCTGCAGCGCGCCCATGTCGGTGGCCAGCGTCGGCTGGTAACCCACGGCGGAAGGAATGCGGCCGAGCAGCGCCGACACTTCCGAGCCCGCCTGCGTGAAGCGGAAGATGTTGTCGACGAAGAACAGCACGTCTTGGCCCTGGTCGCGGAAATATTCGGCAACCGTCAGGCCGGTCAGGCCGACGCGGGCGCGCGCGCCCGGCGGTTCGTTCATCTGGCCGTACACGAGCGCTGCCTTCGAGCCCTGGCCGCCGCCCTTCTTGTTGACGCCCGATTCGATGAACTCGTGATAGAGGTCGTTGCCTTCGCGGGTGCGCTCGCCGACGCCGGCGAACACCGAGAAGCCGCCATGGGCCTTGGCGACGTTGTTGATCAGTTCCTGGATCAGCACGGTCTTGCCGACGCCGGCGCCGCCGAACAGGCCGATCTTGCCGCCGCGGGCGTAGGGCGCCAGCAGGTCGAGAACCTTGATGCCGGTGACCAGGATCTGCGCTTCCGTCGACTGGTCGACATAGGCTGGAGCCGGCTGGTGGATGGCGCGCAGCTCGACGGCGTCGACTGGGCCGGCTTCGTCGACCGGCTCGCCGATGACGTTGATGATGCGGCCGAGCATGCCCGGACCCACCGGGACCGAGATCGGCGCGCCGGTGTCAAAGACGTCCTGGCCGCGGACCAGGCCTTCGGTCGAGTCCATGGCGATGCAGCGCACGGTGTTCTCGCCGAGATGCTGGGCGACCTCGAGCACCAGGCGGTTGCCGACATTGTCGGTTTCCAGCGCGTTCAGAATGGCCGGCAGATGGTCTTCGAACTGCACGTCGACGACGGCGCCGATGACCTGGCGGACCTTGCCGGCGGCGCCGACGCGCTTGGCCGCGACGCTCGCCGCGGAAGCGGCGGCCTTGGCCGGAGCGGCCGCCTTCTTTGCCGGAGCGGCGGCCTTCGCGGCGGCTGCCGGGGCCTTTGCCGCCTTCGGGGCCGATGCCTCCTTGGCCGCGGTCTTCGGGGTAGCTGCTTTCGCCATCGTCTTTGCCCTTTTCGTCTATCCGTTGTTCACGCCGCCGCGAGGTCTCGGACCCCGCTTGCGCGCGCCTAGAGCGCCTCGGCGCCCGAAATGATTTCGATCAGTTCCTTGGTGATCTGCGCCTGCCGCTGGCGGTTGTAGGTGATCGACAGCCTGTTGATCATGTCGCCGGCATTGCGCGTCGCATTGTCCATCGCGCTCATCTTGGCGCCCATCTCGCCCGCCGCGTTTTCCAAAAGCGCCCGGAAGATCTGCACGGCGATGTTGCGCGGGATGAGGTCGGAGAGGATCTCGCCCGGCTCCGGCTCGTATTCGTAGACCGCGCCGCCGTTGCCACCTTCGGTGGCGGCCGAAGCCTGCGCTGCCGGGATGATCTGCTGCGCAGTCGGGATCTGGCTGATCACCGACTTAAACTGCGAATAGAACAGCGTGCAGATGTCGAAGCCGCCCTCGTTGAAGAGGTGGATGACCTTGCGCGCGATCGCATCGGCATTGACGAAGCCGAGCGTCTTGACCTCGCGCAGGTCGACCCGCTCGAGGATCAGCGAGGCGTAGTCGCGGCGCAGGATGTCGTAACCCTTCTTGCCGACGCAGATGATCTTCACCTGCTTGCCGTCGGCCACCAGCCTGCGGATGTGGTC
>NZ_RZTO01000550.1:0-4288 GCF_003997225.1 Mesorhizobium sp. M2C.T.Ca.TU.002.02.1.1 | reverse complement strand
GCGTTGAACTATCCCGAGCAGCATGTCGCGCCGAAGCCCGGCCAGATCCGCGCCGGCGCCCATACCGATTATGGCAGCCTCACCATCCTGCTGCCGCAGGCGGGTTCGCGCGGACTTCAGATCGTCACGCCGGACGGCGAATGGGCCGAGGTGCCGCCGATCCCCGGCGCCTTCGTCATCAACATCGGCGACCTGATGGCGCGCTGGACCAACGACCGTTGGGTGTCGACCGTGCATCGCGTCGTCAACCCGCCGGCTGAGCAGGGCGGCAAGGATCGCCGGCAGTCGATGGCCTTCTTCCACCAGCCGAACTGGGATGCCGAGATCACGGTTCTGGACGCATGCCTAACCAAGGGCGAGGTGCCGAATACGAGCCGGTGCGCTCCGGGCCATACCTGATGGGCAAGTTCAAGGCGACGACGAGATAGGGCCGGGCCGATGGCCTATCGGCCGAGCACCAGCGCCCAGTAGCGCAAGGCAGGATCGCGGCCGTCACGCACATAGGCCAGTCCGAAGCGGCTGAAGTCTGGATCGAGCATGTTGCGGCGATGGCCGTCCGAGTGCATCCAGATGTCGAATAGCTTCTCAAGGTCGAAGCGGCCCTCGGCGATGTTTTCGGCCGCGGCGCCCCGCACGCCATTGTCCTTCATGCGCGAGGCGAAATCCTTGCCCCAGCCGGTGGTGTGGCTCATGCGCTCGCGCGAGGCCATGTAGCCGGCCTGCTGCAGCGCCGCCTGTTCGAGCTGCGTGTCGGGGGTCAGCGCCGGCAGCCCGGCGGAGCTGCGAATACCGGCCAATGTCGCCGTGGCGGACGAAGAGGCGCCGGCGCCTTCGCCGGTTGGTACCGTGACTGTGCTGCAGGCCGTGATGCCGGCAAGCGCCGCCAGGCCGGCTGCCTTGAGCAGCATGCGGCGGTTGAGGTCGGGGAGGGCGGTGATCGAGATGCTCATCCGGCCCTCTGATACCGCCGATCGTGGCTTTTGCCGGGCAGGAGACGAAAGGCAAGGGATGAAAATCGCGTGAAGCGGCGACTTTTCCCGGAAGATCGGCTATGATGCGGTCGTTCTTGAAGTGGCAGCCACGGGCGGGCCACCGCAGGCGGTGACCGACCCGCGTTGATCTGGCGCATGATTGCGTGGCGAGAACCTCCTGGTTTTCGCGCTCATGCACTGACAAACGGAGGACGGTTATGGCCGGTTTTCATGTCATGGCGGATGCGTATGGGATGCATGTGCAGCCTACGGTGCGCCGCATCTCCACCTCGGATCTTTGGGACGCGCTGAAGCTCGGCGCCGAGGATTTCTGGGCCAAGCCCTCGCATTACGTGTTCCTGTGCCTGGTCTATCCGATCGTCGGCCTGATCTTGACGCAATGGAGCTCGGGCTCGAACGCCATTCAGCTCGTCTATCCGCTGATGTCGGGTTTCGCGCTCATCGGCCCGTTCGCGGCCATCGGCCTTTATGAGATCAGCCGTCGGCGCGAGCTGGGCATGAGCAGCCACTGGCGGCATGCGCTCGATGTCCGCCATTCGCCGGCGCTGCCGTCGATCGCGGTCATCGGCATCCTGCTCTTCGCGCTGTTCCTTTTGTGGCTGTTCACCGCGCAGTCGCTCTACACCAGCCTGTTCGGCGCCGAGCCGCCCGCTTCGGTCGGCGCTTTCGTGCGCGACGTGTTGACGACCGGCAAGGGCTGGACGCTGATCCTGGTCGGCAACGCCGTCGGCTTCGTTTTCGCCGTTGTCGTTTTGGCCACCACCGTCGTTGCCTTCCCGCTGCTGCTCGACCGCGACGTCGGCGCCGTTTCGGCGATCGAAACCTCGGCCCGCGCGGTGATGGCAAACCCGCTGACGATGGCGCTTTGGGGCCTGACGGTCGCCGTATTGCTGGTGGTCGGCTCGATCCCCCTGTTTGCCGGCCTTGCCGTCGTCATGCCGATCCTCGGCCACGCGACCTGGCATCTCTACCGCAAGGTGGTCGAGCCGGAACAGATCCGGCCGGTGCGCCGGCCGATGTAGGACGGCTGGTCTGGAGGGACGGCTATCTTTGCGCCTCGGTCGCCATCTTCAGCGCCAGCGCCGTCAGCACCGTGCCCATCATCCAGCGCTGGACGACCAGCCAGAAGGGCCGTCCGGCAAGGAAAGCCGCGATCGAGCCGGCGGTCACCGCGATGATGGCGTTGACGGTGAGGCTGATCGAAATCTGGGTCACGCCGAGCACCAGAAGCTGCGACAGAACATGGCCCTTGGCCGGATTGATGAATTGGGGCAGCAGCGAAAGATAGAGCACGGCCACCTTCGGATTGAGCAGGTTGGTCATCAGCCCCATGACGAAAAGCTTGCGCGGCCGGTCCCTGGGCAGCTCGCGCACCTGGAACGGAGAGCGCCCACCGGGCCGCAGCGCCTGCCAGGCGAGCCACAGCAGATAGAGCGCACCGGCGAAGCGAAGCGCGTCATAGGCGTAAGGCACGGCGAAGATGAGCGCGGTGATGCCGAAGGCTGCCGATACCACGTAGAACAGGAAGCCCAGCGCCACGCCGCCGAGAGAGATCAGCCCGGCTTTCGGCCCTTGCGACAGTGAGCGCGAGATCAGGTAGATCATGTTCGGGCCCGGTGTCAGCACCATGCCGAGGCAGATCAGCGCGAAGGTGAGATGGTTGGCGGCGTCGGGCATTGGCGGCTCCATTCGGCCAAGGACTCATCACGGCCGTCCACCGGCCGCAAGACCTTGACTGCGGCAGCTTTTGCGCCAGCGGTGATGATTGGCGAAATCGGCGAAGCGGCCAATCTCCCCCCTTGCGGGGGAGATCAGCAATTTCCACGCCGGCGTGCTTAACCCACCACCCGCAGGTTCGACAGCTCGTTGGCAATCTCCTTGAAATTGTCGGAGAGCGTCGCGCCAGTGGCGTTCCAGAACAGCTTGGCCGGCTTGCTGGGGTTGGTCGGATCCTTGCGGAAGCGGGAATCGGAAGAGCATGCCTTCAGCGCGGCCATCGCCTTCTGGTCGCTGGTATCGGTCGATGACATGTCGAGAGCGACCGTCATCACCATGATCTTGGCCGCCTTGGCGTTGTCGCACAATTTCGCCATCTGCTCGTTCATCGCCGCGGTGTAGTTGCTCGATGAATAGTTGAACTGGCCGATGGCGCTCGACGTGCCGCCGAACAGGCGGGTGACCGAAGTGCCGTTATAGCCGACGCCGGTATAGCCATAGGCGGCATAGGTCGACTTGTTGCCGGCCGGGTCGGGATTGACCGTCGAATAGGTGTTCTCGCCGTCGGTGAGCACGATGACGACCTTGTCGTTGCCGCGCTCGGTTTCCGGCCGCCCCTCGGTGAAGGGGGGCGCGCTGGAGACGGTGCGCCAGCCCCAGGCCATGCCTTCGGGCACATTGGTGTTGCCGTTGGGCTGCATCAGATCGACCGCCGCCTTGATGGCCGCCAGCCCGTCCGTGGTTGTGACGTCGGTGAGCGGCGTGATCGGCGTGGTGGTGCAGCTGTAGTTCGGGCCGGCGCCTTTCGACAGCACCGGCGCATCGATTGGCCGGGGCATGAAATACTTGGCCATGTTCGATTGCCTGGTCTTGCCGGTGGTGCTTGAGGGATCGTCGTTCCACCAGCTGTTGGCCGCGCCATAGGTCACCGGCCTCGGCTCATCGGGGTCCTGGGTCACGTACCAGTGGTTGCCGGGTTCGTCCGGGGCGAACATCGGCACGAACATCGTCGCGGGGTCTCCGACGCCAATGCCGGTGTTGTTGGGTCCGCCGGATGCCGGCGTGTCGTCGACATTGTAAGGATAAGGCCGGACCTCGACGCAGCCCTGCCAGCTGGCGAACGGCCCGTAAGTGTCGACATAGTCGTATTCGTCGTGGCTGCGCCTGCACGTGTGGTTGTCGCGATATTCGTCGCAGACGACGCGCTTGCTGCCGGCGATACGTTCGTGGCTGGTGACGACCTTCATGTCCCGATAGAGCTCGAAGCGGGTCAATATCTGGCCCTCCTCCGTGCCCCAGCCGGTACCCTTTTTATACCAGATGCCGTTGGTCTTCTGGGCGTATTTGTCCGGCGCATTCAGCGTCGACCAGTCGAAATTCTCATTGGCGATCGGCGACAGCCCGTAGGTGTCCATCCACGCGGCGTTGTCGTTGTCTGGCCCGACATTGACCGAGGCCGCGAACGGCACGAGGCTGAACTGGACCGGCTTGTCGATCTGCTTGATCTGCGCCGCCTGCTGCGCCAGCGTGTCGACGAGCTGCTTGGCGGCCTGCTTGAGCAAGTCGATGCGCTTCTGTCC
>NZ_RZTO01000054.1:0-14235 GCF_003997225.1 Mesorhizobium sp. M2C.T.Ca.TU.002.02.1.1 | reverse complement strand
TCATAGAGCGGCACGCTGGTCACCCGCCCCAGCGGCTCGTTGTCGAGATAGGTGATGCCGGCGTCGATATCGAGATTGCCGAGCAGCGTAAGCACCTCGATCGAGGTCCGCGACAGCACCGAAAAGGTGACGCCGGGATGCTTGTCGCGGAACGGCGTCGTCAGCCGCGCCACCATGGCGAGCGCCGTCGGAACGGCGGCGATGCGGATGCGGCCGGACAGGCCGTGGCGCGCCGCCCGCATCTCCTCGCGCATGGTCCTTGTATCGCCGACGATGCGGCGTGCCCAGCCCAGCACCTGCTTGCCTTCCGGCGTCAGGCCCTGGAAGCGCGAACCGCGCAGCACCAGCATGACGCCGAGCTGCTCCTCGAGCTGCTTGATGCCGGCCGATAGAGTCGGCTGGGTGACGCCGCACACCTCCGCGGCCCGGCCGAAATGCTCTTCCTTGGCCAAGGCGATGAAGAATTCCAGCTTGTCGATCATGCCATCCGATCCGTAACGCTCGGCCCAAGGTCGGAGAAATCGCCTTGCTTCGCAAGACACGCTCAATCGGGTCTCGTCCACATTTTTGAGCCGGCTATCTGTTTTCCCACGCCGCGCATGGCGCTATGGGAGGATAGGCGGAGGCAAGGAGGGACGAGATGCTGGGCTGGTTTCGCAAGCTGTTGCCGCGCGAGGATCGCTTCTTCGATCTGTTCGAGCGGCATTCGCGCACCGTGGTCGGCGGCGCCGAGGCCCTCGAGCAGCTTCTCAGCGGCAAGGACATCGATCGCTGGTGTCAGAAGATCATCGATCTCGAAGACGAGGCCGACGGCATCACCGCCGAGGTCCTGCTTGCCGTCAGGCGCTCCTTCATCACCCCTTTCGACCGCGGCGATATCAAGGACCTGATCCAGTCGATGGATGACGCCATCGACATGATGCACAAGACCGTCAAGACGGTGAAATTGTTCGAGGTCAGGGAGTTCGACCCGCTGATGCGGGAAATGGGCGGCATCATCGTCCAGGCCGCCCGGTTGGTCGCGGAGGCGATCCCGCTGTTGGGCAAGGTAGGCGCGAACGCGACGCGCCTCAACGCCATCGCCGAGGAGGTGATGCGTGTCGAGGGCCGTGCCGACGATCTGCACGAGCAGGGCCTGAAGGACCTGTTCAAGCGTCACGGCCGCGGCGACGCCATGGCCTATCTGATCGGCTCGGAGATCTATGGCCAGCTGGAGAAGGTGGTCGACCGCTTCGAGGATGTCGCCAACGAGATCAGCGGCATCGTCATCGAGAACGTTTAGGCGATGGAAGCCGCGATCGCTTTTCCCCTGCTGGTCGGCCTCGTTGCCGTGGCGCTGTTCTTCGATTTCCTCAACGGCCTGCACGATGCCGCCAACTCGATCGCGACCATCGTCTCCACCCGTGTGCTGAGGCCGCATTACGCGGTGTTCTGGGCGGCTTTCTTCAATTTCATCGCCTTCCTGTTCTTCGGCCTGCATGTCGCCGAGACGGTGGGAAAGGGCATCGTCGACGCCAGCATCGTCACGCCGGCGGTGATCTTCTCGGCGCTTGTCGGCGCCATCGTCTGGAACATCGTCACCTGGGTCGCCGGCATTCCGTCGAGCAGCTCGCACGCGCTGATCGGCGGGTTGGTCGGAGCCGGCGTCGCCAAGGCCGGAACCGGCGCCATCGTCTGGTCGGGGCTCGGCAAGACGGTCGCGGCCATCGTGCTTTCGCCGGCGACCGGATTCGTGCTGGCGCTCGTCCTTGTGGCCATCGTCTCCTGGCTGTTCGTGCGCCAGACGCCGTTCGCCGTCGACAATACGTTTCGCGTGCTGCAGTTCTTTTCCGCCTCGCTCTATTCTCTGGGGCATGGCGGCAACGACGCGCAGAAGACCATGGGCATCATAGCCGTGCTGCTCTATTCGCAAGGCATGCTCGGCCCGACTTTCCACGTACCGCTATGGGTGGTCCTCACCTGCCAGTCGGCGCTGGCTCTGGGCACGCTGCTCGGCGGCTGGCGCATCGTCCACACGATGGGGTCGAAGATCACGCGGCTCAATCCCATGCAGGGTTTTTGCGCCGAGACCGGCGGGGCGATCACGCTTTTCGCTGCCACATGGCTCGGTGTCCCGGTCTCGACGACGCACACCATCACCGGCGCCATCATCGGCGTCGGCGCCGCTCGCCGCGTCTCGGCCGTGCGCTGGGGCATCGCAGGCAATATCGTCGTCGCCTGGGTGATCACCTTGCCGGCGACGGCGGCGATCTCGGCATTGACCTATCTCGCGACGCGACTGGCCGCATGATGCGGCCCGGATCGCGGTCGCGCCGCTATTCTCCCGCGAGGTTCAGGATGTTGCCGTCGGGATCCTTGAACCAGGCGACCTTCATGCGTTGGCCGACATGGATATCGCCCTCCAGAGCCAGTCCAGGCATTTCGTAGTGCTCGAAGCTGACGCCCTTCGATCTCAGCGACTTGACAATCGGCTCGATCCGGTCGCCGACCGCCCACGTCACCGCCGTCGCCTTGTTGGTGCCGGCGAACTGCGAATGATAGACGTTGATGACTGTGTCGCCGCTTTTATAGACGACCAGCTCGCCGCCCATGTCGTCTACTCGTTTAAGGCCGAGCGTTCCTTCGTAGAACGCCTTGGCCTTGTCCAGGTCCTTCACCGCGAGATTGGCTGTCGCATTGCTGTTTTGGAGCATGACGGTCTCCTTCACAGATTGTCGTGGTGACAGTGGAGATAGCGCGAGCGGGTCGTTTGGCCATGGCCAGGCTCCAAGCTCGATCCCGATGCAAATCCGACGTCAGCCGTCGCTTTCCGGGGCACGTTCGGCGGGCCATTGCGCCACGGCTTGGTTCCGCCGGCAAACTGCACTATCTGGAACGCCAAAGCCCCGAGGAAATATCATGACCGTTACCAAGGAATCCGTCGTCGAGCGCCTGAAGACGGTGAACGGACCGGACTTCACCGGCAACATCGTCGATCTCGGCATGGTCTCCGAGATTTTCATCGCCGATGCCAAAGTGTTCTTTTCGATCACCGTTCCCGCCGCGCGCGCCCAGGAGCTGGAGCCGTTGCGCGCCGCCGCCGAGCGCGCGGTCAAGGCCATCCCCGGCGTCGCCTCCGCCATTGTCGCGCTGACGGCGGAGAAAAAGGGCGGCGGCATGGAAGCGCCGGTTCCGGCGCGCCCGGCTGCCCCGCGGCCCGCCGCTCCGCAGCGTCCGGCGCCGCACGCGCCCGCATCGCAGAGCCACGGCAAGCGCGGCGTGCCCGGCATCGACGCCATCATCGCCGTCGCTTCCGGCAAGGGCGGCGTCGGCAAGTCGACCACGGCCGTCAACCTGGCGCTCGGGCTCGGCGCCAACGGGCTGAAGGTCGGCGTGCTCGATGCCGACATCTACGGCCCGTCCATGCCGCGGCTGCTCAACATCCACGGCCGGCCGCAAACCGTCGACGGCAAGGTGCTGAAGCCGATGCAGAATTACGGCCTCAAGGTGATGTCGATGGGCTTCCTCGTCGACGAGGAGACGCCGATGATCTGGCGCGGCCCGATGGTGATGTCGGCGCTGACGCAGATGCTGCGCGAGGTCGAATGGGGCCCGCTCGACGTGCTGGTGGTCGACATGCCGCCCGGCACCGGCGACGCTCAGCTCACCATGGCCCAGCAGGTGCCGCTTGCCGGCGCCGTCATCGTCTCGACGCCGCAGGACCTTGCGCTGATCGACGCCCGCAAGGGCCTCAACATGTTCAAGAAGGTCGATGTGCCGCTGCTCGGCATCGTCGAGAATATGAGCTATTTCCTCGCCCCGGACACCGGCAAGCGCTACGACATTTTCGGCCATGGCGGCGCGCGCCGCGAGGCCGAGCGCCTTGGCGTCACCTTCCTCGGCGAGGTGCCGCTGGAAATGGGTATCCGCGAAAGCTCGGACGCGGGCGCGCCGGTCGTCGCCTCCAAGCCGGAGGGCGCGGAGGCGAAAATCTACCGCGACATCGCCGCGAAGGTCTGGGAGCGGGTCCAGCAAGAGCGCGGCGCGGCGGAGGCCGCGGTGCCGAGCATCGTGTTCGAGTAACCTCTTTCCCCTGAGGGGTCAGGCGCTGACCTTCTCGCCGAACGTCGAGAAGAACTGCCCCGCGAGCTTCTTCGATGTCGACTGGATCAGCCGGCTGCCGAGCTGCGCGATCTTGCCGCCGACCTCGGCTTTGGCGGCGTATTTGAGGACCGTCGCGTCCGGTCCGTCGGCGGTCAGCGTCACGTCGGCGCCGCCCTTGGCGAAGCCGGCAATGCCGCCCTTGCCTTCGCCCTGGATGGTGTAGGAATGCGGCGGCTTGAGGTTCTTCAGCGTCACTTCACCGTTGAAGGTCGCCTTGATCGGCCCGATCTTGAGCACCACGGTTGCCGCCATCTCCGTGTCCGAATTCTTCTCGAGGCTCTGGCAGCCGGGAATGGCCTCTTTCAGGATCTCCGGGTCGTTGAGGGCCTCCCACACTTTCTCGACGGGTGCGGCGATCCGCTCCTCGCCTTCGATCACCAAAGCCATCAAAACCTCCCCGATTTGCTCATGCCGATTGGTCGTAGCGCGCGGGCCGGGACAAGTCTATCGCACCAAAGTCCGGGTTCGGGCAGCGTCTGCCTCTTGCTTGCGCTCGCGCGTTGTCCTATCGATTTGTCATACAAATACGGAGACCACCATGGCAGGCGCCCCCACCAAGAAGAAGAAATTTCGCTCGCAGGAGTGGTTCGACAATCCCGACAATCCGGGCATGACGGCGCTCTATCTCGAGCGCTACCTCAACTATGGCCTGACGCGCGCCGAGCTGATGTCGGGCAAGCCGCTGATCGGCATCGCGCAGACCGGTTCCGATCTTTCGCCCTGCAACCGGCACCACCTCGAGCTCGCCAAGCGCGTGCGCGAAGGCATCGTGTCGATGGGCGGCATCCCCTTCGAGTTCCCGTGCCACCCGATCCAGGAGACCGGCAAGCGCCCCACCGCGGCGCTCGACCGCAACCTTGCTTATCTGAGCCTCGTCGAGGTGCTTTACGGCTATCCGATCGACGGCGTCGTGCTCACCATCGGCTGCGACAAGACCACGCCGGCGCTCTTGATGGCGGCGGCCACCGTCAACATCCCGGCGATCGCGTTTTCGGTCGGTCCGATGCTCAACGGCTGGCACAAGGGCAAGCGCACCGGCTCCGGCACCATCGTCTGGGAATCCCGCCAGCGGCTGTCGGCCGGTGAGATCGACTATGACGAGTTCATGGACATCGTCGCCTCCTCGGCGCCCTCGACCGGCTATTGCAACACCATGGGCACCGCCACCACGATGAACTCGCTGGCGGAGGCGCTCGGCATGCAGTTGCCGGGCTCGGCCGCCATCCCGGCGCCCTATCGCGAGCGCGGCCAGATGGGCTACGAGACGGGCAAGCGCATCGTCGAGATGGTGCATGAAGACCTGAAGCCCTCCGACATCATGACCCGCAAGGCCTTCGAGAACGCCATCGTCGTCAACTCGGCTATCGGCGGCTCGACCAACGCGCCGATCCACCTCAATGCGATCGCCCGCCATCTCGGCGTGCCGCTCGACAATGACGACTGGCAGGCGGTCGGCCTTAACATTCCGCTCCTCGTCAACCTGCAGCCGACGGGTGAATATCTCGGCGAGGACTATCACCGTGCCGGCGGCGTGCCGGCGGTGGTGGCCGAGCTGATGAAGGGCGGCCTGCTGCCGCATCCCGATGCGCTCACCGTCAACGGCAAGACCATGGGCGACAATTGCAGGGATGCCGTCAACGAGAACCCGGACGTGATCGGCAGCGCCGCCAAGCCGCTCAAGGCCAATGCCGGCTTCATCAACCTCAAGGGCAACCTGTTCGATTCCGCGATCATGAAGACCAGCGGCATCTCGACGGAATTCCGCGAGCGCTACCTCTCCAACCCGAACGATCCCGAAGCCTTCGAAGGCAAGGCTATCGTCTTCGACGGTCCGGAAGATTACCACGCCCGCATCGACGATCCGGCGCAGGGCATCGACGAGCACACGGTCCTGTTCATGCGCGGCGCCGGCCCGGTCGGCTATCCGGGCGGTGCCGAGGTGGTTAACATGCAGCCGCCGGCCTACCTGATCAAGAAGGGCATCCATTCGCTGCCCTGCATCGGCGACGGCCGCCAGTCCGGCACGTCCGGCTCGCCGTCGATCCTCAACGCCTCGCCGGAAGCAGCCGTCGGCGGCGGCCTGGCGCTGCTCAAGACCGGCGACCGCGTCCGCATCGATCTGAAGAAGGCCACGGCCAACATTCTGATCAGCGACGAGGAGCTCGCCAGGCGGCGGGCCGAGCTCGAGAGCAACGGCGGCTATCACTACCCCAAGCACCAGACGCCCTGGCAGGAAATCCAGCGCGGCATGGTCGATCAGTTTTCGGCCGGCATGGTGCTGAAGCCGGCGGTGAAATACCAGGACGTCGCCCACACCAGCGGCGTGCCGCGCGACAATCACTGAGCGTGTAGCCGGCTAAATCATGAGGGCGGCTTGCCGATGGCAAGCCGCCCTTTTCCGTTGCCCTTGTTTCATCCCGACGGAACCCACAGATACACTCGACCTCGGCAGCTTCCTGAAGGGAGAGATTATCTGTGGCGAAACGGCGTTCTTCCCTGGGCTTCCTCGGCATGTTCGGCCGCTCCAGCGATCTGCGCCAGCTCGACGAGGCGCTGCGCGCGGCCGATCTGCATCCGGCCCTGGTGCCGGAAGGCGTGAAACTCACCATCGTCAATCTGATGAACGACCGCTGGCCCGATGAGCCGCCGGCACAAGCCTATCATTCCGTGGCGCAGCTCTGCGGCTATTGCGTTGCCGGGCCGCAGGTGTTCGAGCAGGCCAATGGTCGCGAGCCGACCTTGGCGGTCGAGCGCCGCATCGAGGCGGCGCTGGAGGCCGGCGACAGTTTCGACGCGCAGATCGTGCTGATGACGCTGCATGCCAAGCTGATCAACGCCGAGGTCGTCGAGCGCTACGGGCTGAGTGTGGAGTAGATCAGCCGCCCATCTTGCTGCGCGGCAGCTTGATCATCTCGCCGAAGCGGGCGCGCAATTTGTCGTCGAGAACACGCGAGACGTGGCGCGGGAAACGCTCGGCAAGCACGCGCTTCTTCTCAGCGATCGCTCGCGACAGGATATCGGGCCGGCCCTTCTCGTTCCATTCCTTGGGCGAGAAACGGTCGCCGACGGCGGGATAGAAATACTCGGTCTGCATCAGCTTCAACGTCTGATCGTTGCCGAGATAATGCCCGGGACCCTTGAGGCAGACATCGGCGATGGTGTCGATCGACAGCGCGTCGTCGGTCACCTCGATGCCGCGCACGCAGCGCAGGCAGTGGCCCAGCATGTCGTTGTCGATGATCAGGCTTTCGAGGCAGAAGCCGAGCAGCGAGGCATGCATGCCAGCCGATTCATAGACCAGGTTCAGGCCGGACAGGCCCGCCATGACATTGGTGATGCCCTTCTCGTAGCCGGCCTGGATGTCGGGCAGCTTGGAGTCCGACATGCCGGCGGCAGACCCGCCGGGCAGGTCGTAATATTGCGCCATCTGCGCGCAGGCCGCGGTCAGCACCGCCTGCTCGGCCGAGCCGCCGGACATGGCGCCGGTGCGGAGGTCCGAGACGAACGGCCAGGTGCCGAAGATCGCCGGATGTCCGGGCTTGATCGCATTGACATAGACCAGCCCCATCAGCACTTCGGCCACCGCCTGCACGACGGCGCCGGCAATCGCGGCAGGTGCCGTGGCGCCGGCCTGGCCGGCGGAGAGCAGCAGGATCGGAATGCCGCCTTCGACGCAGGCCTCGAGCACGCCGCAGGCGTCCTCGGCGAACTTCATCGGCGGCACGACGAAGCAGTTCGAGTTCGACACGAACGGCCGTGCGCGGAAATTCTCCTCGCCGCCGGCGATCGCATAGAGCATCTCCAGCGCCGGCTTGACGTTCTCGCGCACGGTGAACGAGGTGCCGACATGCTTGGACGTCCCCGTCACGCAGGCATAGAGCGTGTTGAAATCCATATCGAGCGGGTCGGGAATGTCGCGCGGCACCATGGTGCGCTGGAAGAAATGGATGTTGTCCAGCCCGTCGACGAGACGGGCGGCGTCGTAGAGATCCTGCAGCAGCGATTCGCGATACTCGCGCTTCTCGACATCGACCAGATGCACCGCCGCGCCCGCCGTGCCGTAGTGCACGCGTTTGCCCTGGATCAGCATGTCGTGTTTGGGATCCTGGCCGTAGAGCGTGAAGTTGCGTGCAGCCTTCTTGATCGTGTCCAGCACCAGCGCGCGCGGCAACCGGATGCGGCCGTCGTCGCCATAGGTGCCGCCGACCCGGGTCAGCGCCTCGATGCAGGATGGGATGGCGTTGGCGAAGCCGACCGTCTCCAGGAGCGTCAGCACCGATTCGTGGATGCGCTCCTGGTCGTTCTGGCTCAATGGGCCATAGCTGCCGCCTTCAAGCCCCGCCCGCACCGGACGGATGTCGTCGGCCAAGGGCGCCGCCCGCATCGCGCGGCGCGCTTCGCGCCCGCCGGACCGCCGCGAACGCTGGTCCGACGACGATTCCTGCTTCTCGAGAGCCACTGACATGGAAGCACTCCACCTTTGTCTTATCTGCGAGGCGGCACGCGGCGGTTGGTCCACCATCGTCTGCCTCGTCCCCTTCTGGCCCCGACTATGCCGCCGGCATTGGTACAGCCTATGGGCCAAGCAATCCCGTCGAATATGCCAGGATCCTAAAGCAACGGGGTGTGTGCCCAAACAAAAAGAGCCGGCGCAGCGCCGGCTCTTTTCAGGACGTCAGTGGCGATCAGGCGGCAGCGGGCCTGCGGCCGGCGGCGGTGGCGAGTTCGCGGATGCCCGGCTCGATATGCTGCAGCGAGATCGAGGAGATGCCCAAGCGCATGAAACGAGAGGGCTTTTCGCTGCGATCGAAGAACCGGTCGCCGGGTTCGATGATGACGCTGCGCGAAGCGGCCGCTTCCGCCAGGCCACGGGAATCGGTGCCGCGCGGCCCTTCCAGCCAGAGCGAGGTGCCGCCCGCCGAGTCGGTCGAGCGCCATTCTGGCAGGAAAGCGGAAATCGCATGGACCAGACGCTTGCGCCGCTCGTCGAAGGCGGCGGAGAGCCTGCGCACCAGCGCCTCGTGGTGGCCGAGCGACAGGAACAGCGCCACCGCGCGCTGGTTGTTCGCCGGCGGGTGCCTCAGCATGAAGCGGCGCAGCGCGCGAAGCTCGGCGATCAGTCCCGCCGAGGCCACGATGTAGCCAAGCCGGAGTCCTGGAGCGAGCGTCTTCGACATCGAGCCGACATAGATGACGCGGCCCGAGCGGTCGAGGCTCTTCAGCGCCTGCTGCGGCGCCTCGTCGAGCAGCTGGCTGTCATAGCCATCCTCGATGATGATCTGGTTGTTGCGGTTGGCGCGCGCCAGAAGGTCCTGCCGCCGCTCCGCCGACAAGGGCACCATGGTCGGGCAGTGGTGGCTGGGCGTGACGAAGACGAAGCCGGAATCGCTCGGGATCGACGAGGTCACGATGCCCGACTGATCGACCGGAACCGGCTGGATATCGGCGCCGGCCAGCCGGAAGATCGAGCGGGCGTCGGGATAGCCGGGGTCCTCCATCGCCACTTTCGAACCCTTGGTCATCAACAGCGAAGCGAGCATGTAGAGCGCGTTCTGCGCGCCCAGCGTCACGATGATCTCGTCCGGATTGGCGAAGATGCCGCGCCGCGGGAGGAGCCTGGCCTGGATCTGCTCGATCAGCAGCGGATCGTCGCGATCCACCATGTCGGACGCCCAGTTGCGGATCTCCAGCACCGCCAGCGCCATGCGGTTGCACTCGCGCCATTCGGCGGTTGGAAACAGCGCCGGATCGAACTGGCCGTAGACGAACGGATAGGAGGACTTGATCCAGTTGTCGTGCTTGGCCGGCGGCGGCATGTCGCTTGCGGCGATCTGCCGGCGCGCCTTCCAGTCGATCTCATTCTGCTGGTCCGGCGCCTTCTGGTGCGGCTTGGCGGGGGTAGCCAGCACGTCAGGGTTGACGAAATGGCCGCGCCGCTCGCGCGCCACCAGGAAACCCTGGTCGACCAGTTGCTGGAAGGCGAGCACCACCGTGCCGCGGGCAACCCCAAGTTTTTCCGCGAGAATTCGGCACGACGGCAGCGGCATCGAGGCGGCGATCTGTCGGTCGAGAATGGCCGCGACGATCGCTTGGCGGATTTGCGCCTGGAGGGTTTGGCCGGATTCAGCCGAAATCCGGAACAGACCGGACCATATGGCCGTGTCATTGCGCTGTGGCATGGGAAATCTTCCTCGGATGGCCAGCTGTTTTCACTTGGCTGGACCAGTGGAGTGTATGGGTGGCATAAGGGGTTGCGCCAATCAATTTTTCTGATCGCTGGGATTTATGCCAGTGATCTATCAAGGCACGACGCGCAGCGTCGTTGCCCGCACCTTCACCATCCAACGCCCCCCTCATCAAAGCGTGATGCAGTGCGGCAAAGCCGCGCTTGAACGAAATGGAAATCGGCTAGATAGAATGACGCGCCGACACGCGCCGGAAACATCCGGCCTGCTAAAATGGTCTAAAAACCCGCCAGGAGCCCGCCAGTGGACCAGCCAACCTTCGACAAGCAACTTGCCGCCTTGCGCGAACAGCGCGGGGCGGCCAAGGGCTCGATGCGCGAGGCCTTCGCCGCCGATCCCAGGCGCTTCGAGACATTCTCCGCCACCGACGGCGATCTCCTGCTCGACTGGTCGAAATGCGCGGTCGACGCAAATACGATGACGATGCTGGAAAGGCTCGCGGATGCGGCCGATCTCGCGGGACGCCGCGCCGCCATGTTCGAAGGCAAGAAGATCAACATCACCGAGAACCGCGCCGTGCTGCACACCGCGCTGCGCAACCTGACCGGCAAGAGCGTGATCGTCGACGGCCAGGACACCAAGGCCGACGTGATCGCCGTGCTCGACGCCATGGGCGCCTTCGCCGACGCCATCCGCTCCGGCAAGGCGCTAGGTGCCACCGGCAAGAAGATCACCGACATCGTCAACATCGGCATCGGCGGCTCCGACCTTGGCCCGGCGATGGTGACGCTGGCGCTTGCGCCCTATCATGACGGGCCGCGCGCGCATTATGTCTCCAATGTCGACGGCGCCCATATCCATGACACGCTGAAGGGCCTGTCTGCGGAAACGACTCTGTTCATCGTCGCCTCCAAGACCTTCACCACCGTCGAGACGATGACGAATGCCGAGACGGCGCGCGATTGGGTTCAGAAAGCGCTGGGCAAGGAAGCGGTCGGCAAGCATTTCGCCGCCGTCTCGACCGCCCTCGACCTGGTTGCGAAGTTCGGCATCGAGCAGGACCGCGTCTTCGGCTTCTGGGACTGGGTCGGCGGCCGCTACTCGGTCTGGAGCGCCATCGGCCTGCCGGTGATGATTTCCGTCGGCCCGCGCAACTTCCGCGCTTTCCTAGACGGCGCGCATGAGATGGACGAGCATTTCCGCTCGGCACCCATGCAGAAGAACCTGCCGGTGCTGCTGGGGCTGATCGGCTGGTGGCATCGCGTCGTCTGCAAATATCCGGCCCGCGCCGTCATCCCTTACGATCAGCGCCTGTCGCGTCTGCCCGCCTATCTGCAGCAGCTCGACATGGAATCGAACGGCAAGAGCGTCACGCTGGACGGCGCCGCCGTCGCCACGCCGACCGGCCCGCTGGTCTGGGGCGAGCCCGGCACCAACGGCCAGCATGCCTTCTTCCAGCTCCTGCATCAGGGCACCGACTTCATCCCGGTCGAGTTCCTCGCCGCGGCGGTCGGTCATGAGCCCGAACTGAAACACCAGCATGATCTCCTGCTCGCCAACTGCCTGGCGCAGTCGGAGGCCTTCATGAAGGGGCGCACGCTGGAAGAGGCGCGCGCGCAGATGCTGGCCAAGGGCATGAAGCCGGCCGATGTCGACCGCATCGCGCCGCACCGCGTCTTCTCCGGCAACCGCCCGTCGCTCACCATCCTCTACCGCAAGCTCGATCCGCGCACATTGGGCCGCATAATCGCGCTCTATGAGCATCGCGTCTTCGTCGAGGGCACGCTGTTCAACATCAATTCCTTCGACCAATGGGGCGTCGAACTCGGCAAGGAACTGGCGACAGGTCTGCTGCCTGTCGTTGAGGGCAAGGAGACTGCCGCAAAACGCGACGCCTCGACTGCCGGACTGGTGGCTCATATCCACCAATTGCGTGGCGTGGAGTAAAAGGATTGGCGGATATCAAGGGAATATTGTTCGACAAGGACGGCACGCTTGTCGACTTCAACGCGACCTGGCTCGGCATAGCCGACTTCATGGCGATGGACGCCGCCGAGGGCGACCGCTGGAAGGCCGACCGGCTGCTGGCGGCCGCAGGCTTCGACTTCGCCACCAAGCGCTTCAAGCCCGATTCGATCTTCGCGTCCGGCTCGAACATGGACGTGGTCGAGCTCTGGTTCCCGCGTCTGTCCGACGAGGATCAGCTGTTGGCCGTTTCGCGCTTCAACGAGATCACCTCCGTGCAGGGCTCCTCGATGGCGGTAGCGCTTCCAGGCATCATCGATTCGCTGCGCACGTTGCACAAGCAGTCCTACCGCATGGGCGTCGCCACCAATGATTCCACCAGCGGCGCCGAGAAGACGCTCGCCACGCTCGGTGTCGCGCAGCTCTTCGAAGCCGCCTTTGGCTATGATGCGGTGGCGAGTCCGAAGCCGGCGCCGGATACGGTCGTCGCCTTCTGCGATCTGACCGGGTTGAAGCCGGGCGAGATCGCCATGGTCGGCGACAACCGCCATGACCTCGAAATGGCGCGCGCCGGCGGCTGCGGCCTGGCGGTGGGCGTGCTCTCCGGCACCGGCACGCGCGACTCGCTGGCGCCGATGGCGGACGTCGTTCTGGACTCGGTCGCCGACCTGCCGGATTTCCTTGCCACGCGGGTGAACGTGCCGGCGGGCTAATGCATGTCGCCCAAAAGTGCGCAGCGATTTTGGGGGAACGACATGCATCAAAACAAAGACTTAAAGCGCGTCGACTGAATCCATTTCAGCGCGACGCGCATTAGTGCGTTTCACCGTTTTGCGGAAACGGCGAAACGCCCTATCTCTTTGTTTTTACGCAATTCCGGACGGAAAACCGCTCACACTTTTCCTGGAATTGCTTCAACCTGTTCCGCCACAAAGGCGAACACCGCGCTGGGCCTGGGCTCGCCGCCGCCGTTTCCGCCGACATCCGGCACGTGATATTCGCCGAGCAGGCAAAGCCGAGGCTTCGGCAGCCAGGCGCGGCCCGGATCGCCGACCAGCACGTCGATGCCGGCGGCGAGGCAACGATCGAGGAACGGCACCATCCGCCGCCCGACATCCTGCGCGTAGAAGACGTCGCCCGCGAGCACCAGATCGACTGCCGGCGGCGGACCGGCGGTGATGTCCTCACCGCGTATCTCGATGGCGACGCCGTTGGCTTCCGCATTGAGGCGGAGCGCGACAACGCCGTTGCGGTCGATCTCCGCCGCGATCACCGCGCGCGCTCCCGCCTTTGCTGCGGCGATGCCGACCAGCCCCGAGCCGGCGCCGAGGTCGAGCACCCGCTTGCCGACGACGATCGACGGCCTGTCGAGGACATAGCGCGCCAGCACCGCGCCGCCGGCCCAGGCATAGGCCCAGTAGGGCGGCTGCGGCTCAGGCCGGCTTTCGCCGCTGTCGTCGTCCGGTTCCAGCAGCCGCCGCAGTCCGCTGCCGGGATGGGCCTGATAGAGCCGGACCTCCGGCACCGACGGCACCGGCGCCAGCCGCATGTTCGCTTTGATGAAGTCCGCCGGATCGAGCCGCTTGCCTCTCTCCCGTGTCTTGCCGGCGGAATGATCGCTCAAGCCTGGTCCCGCAGCGCCCGCCGCAGGATCTTGCCGACCGGCGTCTTCGGCAGTTCGGTGCGGAATTCGATGAATTTCGGCCGCTTGTAGCCGGTCAGGTTCTCGCGGCAATAGGCCATCAGGGTCTCGACGGTGAGCGCCGCGTCCTTCTTGACCACGAACAATTTAGGCACTTCGCCGGAATGCTCGTCCGGCACGCCGATGGCCGCGACTTCCAGCACGCCCGGGTGATGCGCCACCACCTCTTCCAGTTCATTCGGATAGACGTTGAAGCCGGAAACCAGGATCATGTCCTTCTTGCGGTCGACGATCTTGGTG
>NZ_RZTO01000549.1:0-4298 GCF_003997225.1 Mesorhizobium sp. M2C.T.Ca.TU.002.02.1.1 | reverse complement strand
GCCTCGATGGCATAGGCGATCGCTTCCGGATCGGTGCCGTCGATATGGCTGGCGTTCCAGCCGGAGGCCTGGAAGCGGGCGACCTGGTCGGTGTTGTCGGCCAGCGAGACCGGGCCGTCGATCGAGATGTTGTTGTTGTCCCAGAAGACGATCAGCTTGTTGAGCTTCAGATGCCCGGCCAGCGCGATGGCTTCCTGGGAGACGCCTTCCATCAGGCAACCGTCCCCGGCCAGCACATAGGTGTAGTGGTTGACGAGGTCGTTGCCGAAGGCGGCGTTCATGATGCGCTCGCCGAGCGCGAAGCCGACCGAATTGGCGAGGCCCTGGCCGAGCGGACCGGTGGTGGTCTCGATGCCGGCGGCATGGCCGTATTCGGGGTGGCCGGCGGTCTTGGAGCCGAGCTGGCGGAAATTCTTGATCTGGTCGATCGTCATGTCCTCATAGCCGGTGAGGTAGAGGAGCGAGTAGAGCAGCATCGAGCCGTGGCCGGCCGACAGGATGAAGCGGTCGCGGTCGGCCCAATGCGGCGCCTTGGCGTCGAATTTCAGGAAACGGCTGAACAGAACCGTGGCGATGTCGGCGCAGCCCATCGGCAGGCCGGGGTGACCGGAGTTCGCCTTCTCGACGGCGTCCATGGAAAGGAAACGGATCGCGTTGGCCATCCGATCATGTTGTTCACGCGAGGTCATGCTTCCTCCGGAAGTGGGTTGGAGTCTGGGGAGAACCCTTGGAAAAGGATGCCGCGACACATAGCAGGCGCGGCCTTTTAGTCAACAAATCGGGACGGATTTTGCCGGGCTCGTGATGGCATCGAGCGCCTTACATTAGCGATAGCGGGGGACAGTCGCGAGAGCTTTGTTGACGCGCCCTTCACCCGGCGCCTAATCTTTCCGAGGTAACGCGTTCTGAATGCGCGCGATTCGGTGATGGGCAGGGCATAGGACGAGGCCATGACCGGGGAAACGACCCTCAAGGAAGTCATCGCCAGGCTGGGCAAGGCCATGGAAGGGCTGGAAAACGCCGTGGCGGCGAAGCTCGAGCATGAGCGCGATTATTCGGAAGCCGAGGCCGAGGTGCAGCGCATGAACGCCGACCGCTCGCGCCTGGCGCAGGAGCTCGACAATTCCGAAGCGCGCGCCGAACGGCTGGAGGATGCCAACAAGGAAGTGTCGCGGCGGCTGGTGACCGCCATGGAAACCATCCGCGCGGTTCTGGACAGGTAAGGCAATGGCACAGGTCACGGTTTCCATCGACGGCAAGCAGTACCGGATGGCCTGCGACGAGGGCCAGGAAGAGCATCTGATAGACCTTGCCGAGCGCTTCGACCGCTATGTCTCGCATCTGAAGGATTCCTTCGGCGAGATCGGCGACCAGAGGCTCACCGTCATGGCCGGCATCATGGTGATGGACGAGCTCTCGGAGCTCACCAAGCGCGTCAAGGGCATGGAGAGCGAGGTGCTTACCTTGCGCAAGACGCGCGACGAGGCGCTGACCAAGGCCGACAAGAGCGACAGCGTGCTCACGACCGCGCTCGGCGCGCTAGCGCAGCGCATGGAAGATCTCGCGGCGACGCTCGCGATAAAGAAAGCCTGAGCGGCTTACCCTCTATCGGAAGTAGAAAATCCTGCCGCGGATCGCCGGTGGCGGCCAAAATTTTTATTCCGCGAGGGCCGCGGCCATCGTGCGCGGCGTTTTACCGACGCCACGATGGTGCTAGGGTTTGGCGCCGGCGACGGCCAGCCGCAAAGCCGGCTACAATTTTTCAAAAAGGGTAGGGATAGGCCATGAGTCTTCGTATCAACGATATCGCGCCGGATTTCACGGCCGAGACCACACAGGGCACCATCAAGTTCCACGACTGGATCGGCGACGGCTGGGCGGTGCTGTTCAGCCATCCGAAGAATTTCACCCCGGTCTGCACCACCGAACTCGGCACCATGGCCGGTCTCGAAGGCGACTTCAAAAAGCGCAACGTCAAGATCATCGGCATTTCGGTCGATCCGGTGTCGAGCCACGAAAAGTGGCAGGCCGACATCAAGACCGCCACCGGCCATACGGTGAACTATCCGCTGATCGGCGACAAGGACCTCCATGTCGCAAAGCTCTATGAAATGCTGCCGGCCGGCGCCGGCGAAAGCTCGGAGGGCCGCACGCCGGCCGACAACGCCACCGTGCGGTCGGTCTACGTCATCGGCCCGGACAAGAAGATCAAGCTGGTGCTGACCTATCCGATGACCACGGGCCGCAACTTCGACGAGATCCTGCGCGTCATCGATTCCATCCAGCTGACCGCCAAGCACCAGGTGGCGACGCCGGCGAACTGGAAGCAGGGCGATGACGTCATCATCACCGCCGCGGTCTCCAACGAGGACGCGATCAAGCGCTTCGGTGCGTATGAGACGGTGCTGCCGTATCTGAGGAAGACCAAGCAGCCCTCGGCAGGCTGATATTCAGGTGATCCCGGCCTGCAAATGGCGGCTTCCTGCGCTTCCGGTGCTCACGTACTTTAAGTACGATCCGCTCCGGTACTCGGAAGCCACCATTTTCGGCTCGGGCTGACCTGAATCTCAACCAGCCGAGCCGTCCAAACAAAAAGGCGGCGCCGAAGCACCGCCTTTGTTCATTGATGTCTTGAGCTTTAAGCCGCCGGCTGCGCTTCGATGGTGCGCAGCGCCTGGGTCTGGCGCTTGGCGGCGGCCTTGACCGCGTCCTGCACCTTCTCGAAGGCGCGCACCTCGATCTGGCGCACGCGCTCGCGGCTGATGTCGAACTCGGCCGAGAGCTCTTCGAGCGTCAGCGGCTCCTCGGCGAGGCGGCGCGCCTCGAAGATGCGCCGCTCACGCTCGTTGAGCACCGAGAGAGCGCCCGAGAGCATGGAGCGCCGGTTTTCCAGCTCGTCCTGCTCGATCAGCATCTCTTCCTGGCTTTCATGGTCGTCGACCAGCCAGTCCTGCCATTCGCCGGACTCGCCTTCGCTCGCCCGGATCGGAGCGTTGAGCGAGGCGTCGCCCGACAGGCGGCGGTTCATCGACACCACTTCGGCCTCGGAAACGTTGAGACGGGTGGCGATCTCGGCGATCTGGTCGGGCTTCAAGTCGCCTTCGTCGAGCGCCTGGATCTTGCCCTTCACCTTGCGCAGGTTGAAGAACAGGCGCTTCTGGTTGGCGGTGGTGCCCATCTTGACCAGGCTCCATGAGCGCAGGATGTATTCCTGGATCGAGGCCTTGATCCACCACATGGCATAGGTGGCGAGCCGGAAACCACGCTCCGGTTCGAATTTCTTCACGGCCTGCATGAGGCCGACATTGCCTTCCGAGATCACCTCGCCGATCGGCAGGCCGTAGCCGCGATAGCCCATGGCGATCTTGGCGACGAGCCGCAAATGGCTGGTGACGAGCTTGTGGGCGGCCGAAGTGTCCTGATGCTCGGCGTAGCGTTTCGCGAGCATGTACTCTTCCTGCGGCTGAAGCATCGGGAAGCGGCGGATTTCTTCCAGGTAACGGGCGAGACCGCCCTCACCGGAAACAATACTGGGTAATGATTGGGCCATGATAGCGCCCCCTCTCTCTTTGGAGTGGATGCCCCCGAAGCGGCGGGCATTCGTCACGGATGCCAAAGGCTCATCCGCGACAACCTGTATATATAGGAACAAAACCAGAAAAGACAGGCATTTGTTCAACGCTAAACAGTCTGTCACGCTGAAGTGAACAACGCCGGTCAGGTTTTTTGATGGCTGGTTTGCAGCTTGTTCGTGGCGGGTCGTTTCAAAGTTTTCGGAAGTCGCCGACGAGCTCCTCCATGTCTCCCGGTATCGGCGCTTCGAACCTCATCGTTAGATGGGTGGTCGGGTGCTCGAATTCAAGGAGCCAGGCGTGCAGGGCCTGCCGGGGAAAGGCCTTGACCTTGGTTTTCAAGGGTTCCGGCAGCCGGTTGGCCTTGGTGCGGAAGGCTTGGCCATAGTCCGGGTCGCCGATCACGGGGTGGCCGATATGGGCCATGTGGACGCGGATCTGGTGGGTGCGGCCGGTCTCCAGCCGGCATTCGACGAGGCTCGCGGTGGCGAAAGCCTGCTGTGCCTCGCCGAAGCGCTCGACGACGCTGAAATGCGTGACGGCATGGCGGGCATCGTCACGGCTTTCCGGCACCACCGCGCGGCGGACGCGGTCGGCGGCGCGGCCGAGCGCAGCGTCGATCGTGCCGGTCGGCCGCTGCGGGATGCCCCAGACCAGCGCCAGATAGGCGCGCTCGAGGTCGCCGGTGCGGCCATGGTCGGCAAAGGCCTCCGACAGGGCCTTATG
>NZ_RZTO01000548.1:0-4311 GCF_003997225.1 Mesorhizobium sp. M2C.T.Ca.TU.002.02.1.1 | reverse complement strand
TCCTTCAGCCGCTCGCCGCCGGTGCAGATCGGGAACAGCCAGTCTGAACGCATCTGCAGGTCGTCGTTCGAAGCCTTCAGCGCCTCGTAGTTGAAGGTATAGCCCTTGGCCTTCTGGTCGCGCGAGGCCCAGATCATCGTCTCATGCGCGTTCTGGAAGCGGCGGCCGCGGAAATTCGGCATCGGGTTGGTCTTGCGCCAGACGATGTCGTTGAGGATCCAGAAGCCGAGATCCTGCATGCGGGCGCCGACGCGGAAGATATTGTGATAGGAGCCGATGACCCAGATGGTGCCGCTGGGCTTCAGCACGCGGCGCGCCGCGAGCAGCCAGGCGCGGGTGAAGGCGTCATAGGCCTCGAAACTCTCGAATTGGTCCCAGTCGTCGTCGACGGCATCGACCTTGGACTGGTCGGGCCGGTGCAGGTCGCCGTCGAGCTGCAGATTGTAGGGCGGGTCGGCGAAGATGATGTCGACCGACTTTTCCGGCAGCCTGTCGAGGGCAGCGACGCAATCGCCCTTCAGGATCGTGTCCAGCCATTCGGACTTAAGGGGAGCGTGGGAAAGCTCGTCGAGAAGACGCACGGCAGACATCGAAACACCCAAAAAACGCGTTACGGTTTACTGGCTGTTATGGTTACCGATCAGCGTAAACATTCGGTGAAGGCCTGAGACTGGCCCGCGCGGTTTGCGAAGGCCGGTCCATTGGTGTATGCCGCGCCACCTAGAGATGGAGCATGATGTCGTCCGAAAACCGCTCCACACTTTTCGGCATCATGCTCTAAGCCAGTCAGGCCCCTCCCCAACGTTTCCGGATTGCCATGCCCCAGCCAGATCTTGTCATTTTCGATTGCGACGGCGTACTCGTCGATTCCGAGATCGTCGCCGCGCGAGTCGAGGCCGAGCTTCTGACATCGGCCGGATTCGAAATATCGGCGGAGGAGATTTTCGAGACCTATGCGGGGCTGACCTTCAAGGACATCATGCTGCGGCTCGAGGAGAAGTCCGAGATCCCGTTCCAGGCCTCGCTGATCGACCGCGCCGAGGAACTGGTCGACCGCAAGCTGCGCAGCGACGTGCGCATCATCGACGGCGCCCGCGAGGCGGTCGCCGCCGTCACGGCACCGCGCGCCGTCTGCTCCAACTCGCGCACCGAGCGGGTCGAATTCATGCTGGAGAAGGTGCGGCTGCTGCCGTTCTTCGCCGGCCGCATCTTTTCGGGGCTGGACATACCCAGCAAGAAGACCAAGCCGGCGCCTGACGTGTTCCTCTATGCCGCCGAAAAGCTCGGCGCCAACCCGAAGAACACCTTCGTCATCGAGGATTCCGTGCATGGCATCGCCGGCGCCAGGGCGGCGGGCATGCGGGTGATCGGCTTCACCGGCGCGGGTCATAGCTATCCAGGCCACGCCGATGCGCTGACCGAGGCGGGCGCCGAGACGGTCATCCGCCGCTGGGCGGAGCTGAACAGCACGATCGCGGCGCTGTCGGAGTGGTCGGAAGACGCCTAGGCGCTCTTGACGGCCCGTTGCGCGCTGGCGTCAGTTCGTCGCCGGAGCGCGCTTCTTGCGCTTGCCCTTCGACTTGTCCCCGGTGGCGGCCGGCGTGTTCTCGTCATAGCCGGCATAGGCCTGGTAGTCGCGCGCGGTCGGCTCCGGCACCACGACATTGCTGTCGACGAAGGCGAACTGGGTAGCGGCCGAGGGGTCGGTGACCTGCACCTGATACGGATGCAATTGAGAATAAAGCACCTCGTCGCCATGCTGGACCGCGATGCGGATCGGCATGGTGACGGTGCCGGGCGTGAACATCGGGCCTGGCACGATCTTGCCCGCCACGGCGATCTTCATCGACATCTGACCGTTGGCATGGGTGCAATCGCGCGTCACATCGGTGATCGAGGCCTGGTAGATGATCTTCGACGGGTCGTGATCGGGATCGATCGGCTGGCCGTTGGGGCCGGTCTGGGCGGCCGCGGCGGCTGCCTCGGCCTCGGCCTGCGCCGCGGGATCAAGCTTCTTTTTCTTGGGCTTCGCCGTTGCGCCCTTGGCATAGGTGTTGAAATAGGCGGTGCCGTCGCGCAGCGTCACTTTCGGGCAATAGGCGCGCAACTGGCTGGCAAGGATCTTGGGATCCTGCGGCGGCGGCGGCGCGGTCGGATCGCTCTTCTTGCCGAAACCGAGGTCCAAGATACCATTGTCGCCCGATTGGCAGCCGGCGGCGGCGAGCATAAAGCCGGTGAGCGCCAGACCCGCGACAAGACGACGGTTGACCGAATAAAACGCCATGAAACTGCACTTCCCTCTCACAAAGCCGGTGACGTATAGCAACCGCGCGGCAAAAATGCGACTGAGCCGGCTCGGAAAATTAACCAATTGCCGTGGATGACGCGACCGGCAGCAATGGGCCTTTGACGATGCAATATGTGAGTACCCGCGGGGAAGCGCCCGCGCTTGGATTTTCAGACGCGGTGCTGGCCGGCCTGGCGCGCGACGGCGGGCTTTACGTGCCCCGCGAATGGCCGCAGTTTTCCGCCGCCGACATCCGCGCCATGCGCGGGCTTGCCTATCCGGACCTCGCCATCCGCGTCTTGACGCCATTCCTTGGCGGCGAGATCGCGGCGCCCATCTTCGAACGGCTGGTGCGCGAAGCCTATGCGACGTTCCGGCATGAGGCCGTCTGCCCGCTGGTGCAGACCGGGAAAAACACCTTCATTCTCGAATTGTTTCACGGCCCGACGCTGGCCTTCAAGGACGTGGCGATGCAGTTGCTGGCGCGGCTGATGGACCACGTGCTTGCCGAACGGGGCCAGCGCGCCACCATCGTCGGCGCCACCTCCGGCGACACCGGCGGCGCGGCAATCGACGCCTTCGCCGGGCGCGACCGCACCGACATCTTCATCCTTTTCCCCAACGGCAAGGTCTCGCCGGTGCAGCAGCGCCAGATGACAACATCTTCGGCCGCCAACGTCCATGCGCTGTCGGTCGAAGGCAATTTCGACGACTGCCAGGGCCTGGTGAAGGACATGTTCAACGACCACGCTTTCCGCGACCGGGTGTCGCTGTCGGGCGTCAACTCGATCAACTGGGCCCGCATCATGGCCCAGATCGTCTATTATTTCTCCTCGGCGTTGTCGCTCGGCGCGCCCGACCGGCCGGTCTCCTTCACCGTGCCGACCGGCAATTTCGGCGATATCTTCGCCGGTTACGCCGCCAAGCGCATGGGGCTGCCGATCGACCGCCTGATCATCGCCACCAACGACAACGACATCCTGGCGCGCACGCTTGCAACGGGCGAATACCGCACCAAGGGCGTGTTCGCCACGACCTCGCCGTCGATGGACATCCAGGTGTCGTCGAATTTCGAGCGCCTGCTGTTCGATGCCGCGGGGCGCAATGCCGAGACGGTCAGGCGCTACATGAACGGACTGAAGCAGTCCGGCGCCTTCGCCATCGAAGCCGGCGAGATGGCACGCATCCGCAGCGAATTCGACGCCGGCCGCGCCACTGTCGAGGAGGTCGCCGCCACCATCCGCGCGACGCTGGAGAAAAGCAGCTACCTGCTCGACCCGCACACCGCCGCCGCCGTTCATGTCGCCGCCGTCCGTGCCCCCGGCCCGGTGCCCATGGTGGTGCTCGGCACCGCGCATCCGGCGAAATTCCCGGCAGCGGTGGAGGCGGCGAGCGGCATCACCCCTGCCCTGCCCGCATGGCTAGGCGGCTTGATGACAGCCGACGAAAAATACACGATACTTCCATCCGACTTGAAAATGGTGGAAGATTACGTGAGCCGCCACTCGCGGGCGGCGCGTTAGGGAGTACTTGCCATATGGGTGTTGAGGTAAGCCGTCTGTCGAACGGCCTGACAGTCGCCACCGAAACCCTTCCAAGCATCGAATCGGTTGCCCTTGGGGCCTGGGTCAAGTCAGGCGCTCGCAACGAGCGGGACGAAGAGCATGGCATGGCCCATCTGCTCGAGCACATGGCGTTCAAGGGCACCAAGCGCCGCAGCGCCTTCGAGATCGCCTCGGAAATCGAGAATGTCGGCGGAGAGATCAACGCCGCCACCAGCGTCGAGACGACATCCTACTATGCCAGGGTGCTTTCCGACGACGTGCCGCTGGCGGTCGATATCCTGGCCGACATCCTGCAGCAATCCGAATTCGATCCCGAAGAGCTGGAGCGCGAGCAGCATGTGATCCTGCAGGAGATCGGCGCCGCGCACGACACGCCCGACGACATCGTCTTCGACCGCTTCACCGAAACGGCCTTCCGCCATCAGACCATCGGCCGCTCGATCCTGGGCACGCCGGAGA
>NZ_RZTO01000547.1:0-4314 GCF_003997225.1 Mesorhizobium sp. M2C.T.Ca.TU.002.02.1.1 | reverse complement strand
GGCCTGCAGATCGTCAGCGTCGATGTCGCCGGCGACGGCACCAGCGCCTCCGGCGGACCGCTGCCGGCTGCTGCGATCGGCACGTCGGCCGGCCCGAACGACACGGCGAGCGTCTCCAACTTCCGCATCAGCGCTGCCAACCTCGATGGCGCGGGTGCTGCGAACGAACGCGTCATCACCTTCCGGATCGCCGCCAAGATTGACCATGCGGCCTTCCCCGCGCCGGCGACGGTCGACAACCAGGGCGAGATCAAGGTCTCGCTGCGGGGCGGACCGGCAACGACCATCCCCTCGCAGGATCCGGACAAGCCCGACGACGGCGATTTCCTCACCGGCGTGAAAACCTCGATCAAGATCGACTTGAGCAAGTGCAACCCGCCGCCCCCGCCCCCCGGCAAGGAGTGCTTCAAGGTGGAGCATGGCACGGTCGACTGCGTGCCCGGCGGCGGCGCCTTCATCTACCATATGCCGGTCGGCCCGGAGATGGGTGGCAAATGGGTGCAGGTGTCGACGACCACGCCCGGCATCAGCATCGTTCCCGACACACAGAAGGTGCCGGTCGGCGGCGGCGTGCTGAACTGGAAGATCATCGGCGCCTCGCCCGGCGAGGCCATCCACCTCATCGTCACCGGCATCGAGACCTATGCCGGGCCGAAGGAGGGCTGGGGGCTCTGCTGCACGCAGGTGATCGACATCGTCATCCCGCGCGATTTGAGATGCCCGCCAAAGGACAAGGAGCCGGACCTCAAGGTCGAGAAACATGCCGACGTGCCGCGCTGCACGATGGCCGGCGGCTGCGACTTCACCATCACCGTCACCAATGTCGGCGACGCGCCCTATAACGGCAAGATCGTGCTCGACGAGGTGACGTTGCCGGCCGGCTCCGTGCTGACCTCGGGGCCGAACGCGCCCTGGGTCTGCGTGCCCGGCACGACGCCGATGACCTGCACCTATCCGGCGACGACGCTCAACCCCGGCGCCTCAGTCGACCTCAAGCTCGGCTTCAAGCCGGCGGGCGGCTGGCAGGGCCGCGTGCTGCGCAATTGCGCCGCCTATGATTACGACGCCAGCGGCAAGCCGCTGTTCGGCAGCCAGCAGAACGACCGCGGCTGCGCCTCGATCCCGATCTGCCGGCGTGGCGATCGCGATCCGCAATGCAATCCGCCGGTCGAGAAGAAGGTCGACCTGATCCTGAAGAAGCGCGCCCGCACCCCGGTCTGCACGCCGGACGGCGTCTGCTCTTTCGTGATCGACATCATCAACAACGGCACCGGCACCTATAACGGGCCGCTGACGGTGATCGACACCTATCCCGGCGGGGCGCCGGCCTCGTCGACCTTCGGACCGAGCCCGCCATGGGCTTGCGGACCGAACGGGCCTGGACAGTTCCGCTGCGACAATGCCGGCATCTCGCTGCCTCCGGGCGCCTCGACGCCGATCGTCGTCAAGGCGGTGATGCCGGCAAACTACCGGCCGGACACGGTGGAGAACTGCGCCGAGGTGAAAGGCATTCCCGGCGAGGTCGACCTTGCCAACAACAAGGCCTGCGCCACCGAGCGCGTCCGCCATCCGAATGGCGGCCAGCCCGGCATGCGCATCACCAAGGAATGCGGCGGCGATCGGCTCGTGCGCGCCGGAATGGTCTCCTGCCGCATCACCGTCACCAACGCCGGCACCGCCGCCCCCACCGGACCGGTGCGGGTCAACGATGCCGCGACCCTGGTGTCGGGTGGCGCGCCGGTGCAAATCCAGACCGTCACCCCTGATGGTGCGGACTGGGCTTGCGGACCGGTGTCCGCCGACACGCTGTCGTGCCAGATTCCCGGCGCCGCGATGACGCCCGGAACCTCCAGGCACTTCGACGTGACGGTAAGCGGCAGTGGCGCGTTCGAGAACTGCGCGCGCGGCTCCTTCGGGCCGGCGCCGGGTGATGATATCGTCTACCCGATCGGCCAGGCCTGCGCGAAAGGCGGCGGGGCCTCGACCATCCGCGTCGAGAAGACCGGCGATGCCGAGTGCCAGCCGGGAGAACCCTGCTCGTTCGAGATCACCATCACGAACGATGGGCCGAATCCCGTCTCCGGTCCGGTCCGCATCGGCGATGCGATCGGCGTGGAAGGTCTCGGCCGGCTGGAAGGCGTTCGGATCACCTCGATCGACCCGCCCTTCGGCTGCTCGCCGGAGCCCACGACGCTGCCTCTGTCCTGCGTCGCCAACCTGACGCTGGGCGCCGGCGAAAGCCACAACCACCACGTCACCGTGATCCTTCCCGAGGATGGGCGCCTTGCCGATCTGCAGGGCACGGTCAACGGCCAGAACTGCGTCGGCGTGCTTCCTCCGAACACGCCGGTGCAGGGCGGCGGCGACGTGCTGAACCGCGACCTGACCAACGTCCAGGGCGATCGCGGCAAGGCCTATGCGTGCCATCCCTTCACCATCAGCCGAAAGGTCAAGGATCAGTGCTTGTATGGAATGGTGCTGAGCTCGGCCGGCCGCTGTGTCTGTCCGGAAGGCACCACCTTCCGTGACGGCCAATGTTCGGGTGGCGGAGGCACCAAGCTCGTGCCGCTGCCGGTGCCGCCGCGCTGCGTCCTGCTGCAGGGCCAGATCCGGACGGCGGACGGACGCTGTGTCTGCCCGCGCGGCACGGAGCTGCAAAACGGCAAGTGCGTCAAGGGCGAAGAGCCGCAGGAGCCGCAATGCACGCTGCGTCCCGGCCAGTACCGCGACCAGGACGGCAATTGCGTCTGCCGCCGCGGCGAGCTGGTGAACGGCGTGTGCCAGGTCGTCCCGCCGAAGTGCACGATCCGTGGCGCGGTGCCGACTTCGAACGGCAGTGGCTGCGCCTGCCCGGACGGCACGCATCTCGACCGCGCGGCCAAGGCTTGCGTGCCGGACAGGCAGCCGCCCGCCCAGTGCCGCATCCGCGGCCAGTCCCGCAATGCCGACGGCGATTGCGTCTGCCCGAGCCGCACGGAGGTGCGCGGCGGCGCCTGCCGGCCGATCGTGTCGAAGCAGTGCCCGGTCCGCGGCCAGGTGCGCGACGCCAACGGCAATTGCGCCTGCCCGGACGGCCTGGAGGTGCAAGGCAAGGCCTGCAGGCCGCCAAAGCCGAAGCAGGAGCAGTGCACGATCCGCGGCCAGGTCCATAACAAGCGGGGCGATTGCGTCTGCCCGCGCGGGACCGAGGTTCGCAACGGCGCCTGCCGCAAGCCGCAGGTGGAATGCGCGCCGGGCGCGGAGTTCATCGACGGACAGTGCCAGCCGGTCTTCACACGGCGGCGCTGCCCGGTCGGCACCACCGGACGGTTCCCGGACTGCACGCCGATCCGAAGGCGACCGGGTGTCGAGATCAACCCCGGCATCCTGCTCAACCCGAATGTGCTGCAGCAACTGGTGCCGCAGCGCCAGCCCCGACGGGTGCTGCAGGATCCGGGGGCCAACATCCAGAACTTCAAGCCATAATCCTGTGGCTGAAGACCCAGACCCGCCGGAGCGATCCGGCGGGTTTTCTTTTCCACATCGAAGACAGCCCGGCGAGCAGGCAGGCCAATCGGCCTGTCGAAAACATGCTTCCCCTCGGCTGGATCATGGTCTAGGGCGTCCACCGTTTCACGGAAACGGTGGACGCCCTATCTCTTTGTTTCTACGCAATTCCGGACGGAAAAGCGCTCGCACTTTTCCTGGAATTGCTCTAGGCAATCGCCCTGACAGGCGCGCGGCCGCGCGCCCATGACCGCCGGGAGAATTTGCGCCATGAGCAAGAAGACCCTGATCGCGCCATCGGTGCTGGCGTCGGATTTCTCCAAGCTGGGCGATGAGGTCGAGGCTGTCGCGGCGGCCGGCGCCGACTGGATCCATCTCGACGTGATGGACGGCCATTTCGTCCCCAATATCACCTTCGGCCCGCCGGTGATCAAAGCGATCCGCAACCGCACCAAGGCCTTCTTCGACTGCCATCTGATGATCGCGCCAGCCGATCCTTACCTGGCGGCCTTCGCCGAGGCCGGCTGCGACGGCATGACGGTGCACGCCGAGGCCGGGCCGCATCTCGACCGTTCGTTGCAGACCATCAAGAGCCTCGGCAAGAAGGCCGGCGTCTCGCTCAATCCGGCGACGCCGGAAACGGCGATCGAATATGTGCTCGACCGGCTCGACCTGATCCTGATCATGACGGTCAATCCGGGTTTCGGCGGACAGGCCTTCATCCCGGCGATCGTCGACAAGGTGAAGCGGGTGAAGGCGCTGATCGGCAACCGGCCGATCCATATCGAGATCGATGGCGGCGTCTCGGCCGAAACGGCGCCGCTGGTG